>DATKFB010000401.1:0-6867 GCA_035544435.1 Polyangia bacterium | reverse complement strand
CGCAGAGCACGAGCGCGCGCTCGATCATGTTGCGCAGCTCGCGCGCGTTGCCCGGCCAGCAGTACGCGCGCAGGACGTCGAGGGCCTCCGACGACAGCCGCGGGCCCCGCGCCTTGCCGCCTCCCGCGCTCACGGCCTCGGCGAGGAAGCGCTGCGCGAGCGACTCGATCTCCTCCGGGCGCTCGCGCAGCGACGGCAGCGTGAGGCTGATTTGATTGAGGCGGAAGTAGAGGTCCTGGCGGAACTCGTCGGACGCGACACGCGCCTCGAGATCGCGGTGCGTGGCCGCGATGAAGCGGACGTCGATGGGGCGGGCCTTGACCTCGCCCACGCGCGTGACTTCGCGCTTCTCGATGGCGTGCAGCATCTTGACCTGCA
The DNA here is from genome assembly GCA_035544435.1 of Polyangia bacterium. Taxonomy (GTDB): domain Bacteria; phylum Myxococcota_A; class Polyangia; order Fen-1088; family Fen-1088; genus DASZFV01. Next base: position 6,489 of record DATKFB010000401.1, on the reverse strand, counting down.
GCTTCACGGGCATGTCGCCGATCTCGTCGAGGAAGACCGTGCCGCCCGAGGCCGCCTCGAGCAGCCCCACCTTCGCCTCGTTGCTGTCGGTGAAGGCGCCCTTCTTGTGGCCGAAGAGCTCGCTCTCGAGGAGGCTCTCCGCGATCGCGCCGCAGTTGATCGAGACCATCGGCCCCTTCGCGCGCGGCGACTTCTTGTGGATCCACGAGGCCAGGACGTCCTTGCCGACCCCCGTCTCCCCGAGGATGAGGATGCTGATGAGGCCGCCCGCCGACTGGCCGGAGGCGGCGCGCTCGGCGAGGCGGTACACCTTGCGCACGGCCTCGGACTTGAGGACCGGCTCGCCCGTCACCTGTCCGTCGCCGCCACGCAGAAGCTCGTTGGCGCGCCCGATGAGCGCGTCGGGCGTGCGGCCGTCCCCGGGGAAGATCGCGACGGCGCACGTGGCCTTGAGGCCTTCGGCGCGCAGCCGCCGCTCGAGGCGCTCGACGAGGGCGCGCGGCCGCTCGGCGCCCGTGTCCGGCAGCAACACCTCGTAGTCGCCCGGCGCGTATTGGGCCAGCAGATCCGTCGCGTTGAGGCTGGCCGCGATCAGATCGACGGCCCGCCCCGGCGGCTCCTCGTCCTTGATCTGAAAGCGAACGAGTGCGAGCGCCGCAGCCCGGGCGCTCGCCCGCTCGCAGGCCTCGTGGAGGCGCTCCTCGAAGACGGCGTGCGTGCGCAACCGCCGCGTCTCGACGACGGGACGACGCCGCTGAACCATGAGGATCGTGTAGCCGATCGTGATGGCCTCGCCCGGCTGGAAGGCCACGCGCCGACGCGCCGCGAGCCGCTCCTCGCGCAGGAACGTCCCGTTGCGGGTGCCGAGATCCTCGATGAAGATCTGGCCGCGCTCGTCGACGTGCAGCTGGGCGTGCAGGCGCGAGGCGCCTTCGTCGAGGATGCGCACGTCGGCCCCCTCGTCGCGTCCGATGCTCACGGTCCCGGACGCCGGAAGCGGGACGGTCAAGAACAGGTTCGGTCCCATGGCCGTGACGTGCAGAGGCCCCGCGCCCTCTCCCCGCGGAGGGCCGCCGACCGTCGTGAGGTGAATCGTTGGAGCCGCCAAGAGTCCTGTCCGAAAACCGCGAAGCGCGAGTATCTGAGCCGTGGATCCCGGTGTCAACGCCCGCGGGTCTTGCGCACGCCGCGCCCGAACCAGCGACGCTTCTCCTCGCCCGGCGACGGCGGCACGGCGCGCTCGGTGAGCGCCGTCGCGAAGTCGGCGGCGCGCGCCCAGCGCCGCGCGGGGTCGCGCTCGAGGCAGCGCAGGATGGCCGCCTCCCAGACCGGGTCGGCGTCGGGGAGCGCGGCGCGCAGCGGCTCGGGCGGATCGTGGCGGCGCAGGAGCAGCGTCTCGACGGGCGTAGCCCCCGAAGCGAACGGCCGGCGTTTCGTCAGCATCTCGTAGGTGATGATGCCGAGCGCGTAGATGTCGATCGTCGGCGCCGCCGAGCCGGGCTCGGTCTGCTCGGGTGCCATGTACTCGGGCGTCCCAATGAGCTCGGAGCTCTCGGTCAGGCCGAGGGCAATCTGCTCCTCGCTGATGGCGAGCCCGAAGTCGGTGATGATGGCCCGCGGCGCGGCGCTCCCCGGGCTGGGGGGCAGCAGCATGACGTTCCCCGGCTTCAGATCCCTGTGCACGACTGACGAGTCGTGCGCCGCCTGCAGGCCGGCGGCGATCTGGGCGACGATCGGCAGCGCCTCGCCCGTCGAGAACGGCAGTCGGCTCGCCAGGCGGACGGCCAAGCTCTCGCCGTCGAGCAGCTCCATCGTGAGGAAGAAGCGCCGTTGCGTCCCGGTGGCGTGCAGGCCGATGTCGCGGATCCGGCAGACGTTCGGGTGGGTCACGCGTAGGGCGTTCTGGGCCTCGCGGCGAAAGCGCTCGAGGAGCACGGGGTGCTTCGCCACGGCGTGCTTGAGCGTCTTGAGCGCGACGGTGCCCCCCAGCGCCTGATCGGTGGCGCGGTACACCTCTCCCGTCCCGCCCGAGCCGACCAGATCGATGATCTTGTATCGACCCGCCACGACGTCTCCGGGCGCGAATGCGAGCTTCGGTCCGGGACCGCCGCCCGTGCGCGAGGAATCGCTGTCCGAGCTCGTCACGGGTGGCAGAACGTTCTGCCCGGCCCCCGGTTTTGTCAACGGGGCGGGGACGGCGGCGCCCCCAGCCGCTAAGCCCGCCGACCGGCCGGTCGCCAATGTCCTCCGAGCTTCTTCATCGCGCGCGAGTAGATGACCCGAACGGTCGAGTCTGCGATTTCGAGATCGAAGGCCACCTCCTTCCGCGTCTTGCCGTCGATGATCATCGCGAGGATCTGCCGCTCGCGCGGGCTGAGCGGCCGGCCGGGCCGACGCCCTGCCGAGCACGACCACCCCCGGGACGCGACGAATTCGTCCACCGGCACGAGCGCCGCCGGTGCCTCGCTCGTGCGAACCTGATTGAAGGAATCGAAACCACTGCTCTCGAATGCGTGAATCGCCATCGTTCCCCCTTGGGGAACGCTTCAGCAAGAGACGGGCCGCGTGGAAACGCCGGAGTTACGGGCGGATCACGACGCCCTCCTCGGACAGATTGTGCAAGTCGCCCGGACGGACTGTTCAGTCAGGGCGTGCGCTTGCCCGCCTGCCCGCGCGTTGACGCGCCGCTACACGTGAACGGTGACGACGACCGTGCCCGTCACGGTGGTGTCGCGCACGGGGAGATGTCCCGACGCCGTCGCTTTGATCGACGCGCCCGCCTTGATGTAAGGAAGCAAGTCGACGCCGGGCACGGGCGGGATCGAAATGGTCTTCGTGCCGGGAACCGGCTGCAGCTTCGCGATCTCTACCTCGGGCAGCGCGCCGCCGCCCGACGCCGACACGGAGACGGAGATCGCCGACAAGAAGTCGAACGTGCCGTCGGCGGGGCTGTCGATCGTGAACGTCAACGCGCTCAGGTTGGCCGACTTCGCGGGCCCCGTGCCGTGGGCCGCCGTCGCGGCGCTGATGTCGATGTCGAGCGGCAGCGCGAAGAGCGTCGCGGGCACGAGCGCCCCGATGGGGCTCCCCATGATCGTCTGCGCCGGGATGTTCTCGTCGACGTCGAACGAGACGAGGCCGCAGCCCGTCATGGCCGGCGCCCACGACACGAGCGCGAGCGCGAGAATCGACAGGTCTAGCCGCGGGAGGTCGAGCATGATCGTCCATCCATTTGAGCATGGGGCGGCGCTCGCGGACAACTGCGCGAGCCGCCGCGCTAGACTTCGTGTGCGCCCGTTTCACTATGCGCAAGAAGAAGCTCCGGCAGATCGCCGACGAGCTCGAGGCGGGGCTCGGTCCCGACGACGAAGCGCTCTTTCGCCCGTGTTACAACGTCGCGCCCACGGATCTCGCGTGGATCGTCGACCTGCCGGGCGGCGACCGGCGTGTCCTGCGGCCCGCGAAGTAGGGCTACCTCGTGGCAGACGGCAAGCGCCCCCTCGTCAACGTGCGCGGCGAGCAGGTGGGCTCGGGCGCCGGTTTCCGCGAGGCGTTCGCGTCGCGGCGTTGCGCGTCGTCACGGACGGCTTCTACGAGTAGCCGGCAAGGGCCAGGCGCCCTTCCTCTTTCACCGCGCTGACGACGGCCTGGTGTTGCTCGGCGGTCTCTTCCAGCGGCCGCGCGGCGTCGACGTCCACCCGCGCTTCACCGTGCTGACGACGCGACCCAATGGCCTCGTCGCTCGCGTCCACGAGCGCAGCCCGTGATTGTCCCGCCGCCGCATCTCGACCGGTGGCTCGGCGAATCGCCCGGGGACGCGGCCGCGCTCATCGCGTCCGCGCCCGAGGACGCGCTCGCGGCGACGCGCGTCTCGAAGCACGTCAACAACGTTCGAAACGACGATCCCGGCTGCGTCGCGGCCGCTCAGCCCGCGTGAGCAGCGGGGCTCGAGATCGTCGCGTCGGCCGGGACGATTGATGTAACATCCGAGCCCGCGGGCCTCACCAGCGGCGAGAGATGAAACTTTCCGGCAAGTCGGTTCTCGTGACGGGCGGCGCCTCGGGCATCGGCCAGGCCGTCGCGCTGGCTTGCGCCTCCGAGGGCGCAGACGTGGCGATCACCTACGCGACGAGCGATCCCGCGGAGACCACGCGGCGCATCCAAGCGGCGGGCGGTAAGGCGCTCGCGCTCGAGGCCGATCTGCGCCGCGAGGAGGACTGCGAGAGCATCGTCAAGAAGACTCTGTCTACCTTCGGCGATCTCGACGTCCTCGTCGCGAACGCGGGCGGCCTGGTCAGGCGCAGCCGCGCCGTCGAGACGTCGCTCGAGGTCTGGAACGAGGCGCTCGCGCTCAACCTCACGAGCACCTTTCTGTGCTGCCGTGCCGCCCTCCGCCACATGGAGCCCCATCGGAAGGGCAACCTCATTCTCGTGAGCTCGCTCGCCGCTCACGACGGCGGCGGCTTCGGCGCGAGCCACTACGCCGCGGCGAAGGGAGCCATCCTGACCTACACGCGCGCGCTCGCCAAGGAGGTCGGCCCCCTCGGCATCCGCGTCAACGGCCTCGCGCCCGGCCTCATCGCGACGCGCTTCCACGACACGTTCACGCCCGCCGAGGCCCGCAAGGCCACCGTCGAGCGCACGCCCTTGCGTCGCGAGGGAACGCCCTGGGACGTGGCCGCCGCCGCGCTCTTCCTCGCGAGCGACGCATCCTCGTTCTTGACCGGCGAGACCATCGAAGTGAACGGCGGCCTCGGGCTGTATTAGCCGAGGTGGCGGTGGACGTCGAGGCGGGCGTGGCGGCGGACGCGTCGCGCGCGCGCGAGGCGCAGGTGCCGCTCGGCCATCGCGAGCTCGTGCGTGATGGTCCGGTCCGGCGGCAGCACGAAGGCCGCGAGGAAGCGCACGGGATCCTCGAGCTCGCCGTCGCGGTGCACCTCGAAGTGCAGGTGGCTTCCCGAGACCTTGATCCCCGTGCGCCCGACCGTGCCGATGACGTCGCCGGCCTTGACCGTCTGACCGGCGACGACGCGGAAGCCCGTGAGGTGGAAGTATCCGCTGCGAATGCCGTCCGCGTGCATGATGCGCACGAAGAAACCGCCCGGACCCATCGTGCGCGCGCGGAAGCGGTGCAATTGCCGCGGCAGGAGCGGCCGCGCCGGAATCTGCCCCGGCAGGTCCAGGCCCGCGAACTGCACGACGCCGTCGGCGACGGCACGCACGGGCTCGCCCACGGTAGCGTCGACGTCGAGCCCGCGGTGCGCGCGCTCGCCGCCGTCGCGGTCGGCGCCCGGCCCGCTCGTGCCGAGGCGCGTGCCGCCCTCGAGCGGCGACACGATGTCGAGCCCGAGCGACGACGGCCGCACGACGAGCGGCGCGCCCGCATAGAGATCGAGGAGGCGGCGGCGTGCCACGAGCGTGCGATCCTCGGCGGTCGCGCTCCACACGCGATCGCCCCACACGAAGTGTGCGACGGCCGTGCGGTGGGGCGTGCTGCCCGAGGCCGCGTCCATGGCGCCGTGCTCGGCGCCCCACATCTCGAGCAGCGCCGCGCCGACGCGCAGGTTGGCGGCCGGCTCGAGCAGGCGGTCCTCGTCGAGCGCTTCGCGCGCAAACGGCAGGTACGCGTCGCGCGCGAACATCCGCGGTTGGATCTGGAGCAGGCCGACGCCCGTCGGCGTCACGAGGCGCGGGCGGCAGCGGCTCTCGCGGTAGACGAGCGCCGCGAGCAGGAACGCGTCGACGTGCGTCTCGGCGCCGGCCTCGCGCACGAGGCGCGCGACCTCGGGCAGCCCCGCGCTGGGCGCGACCTCGCCGCAAAGCGCGACGACGGCCGCGTCGAAGCGCGCCGCATCGACCGGCCCCGCGGCGGCCGGCGGCTCCGCGGGCCAGCCCGACGGATCGCGCAACTCGTGGATGCCGCGCTTGAGCGGTCCCGCCGTGTGCCGCTGGCGCTGTCCCTCGACGAAGGCGGGCGCGGGCGCCGGCAGGGACGGGCGCGCTGCGGCGCCTCGATCGCTTTGAGCCTCCGACTGGTCGACGTCGATCGCGGGGCCGCCGAGGAGCTCGGCGGCGAGGACGGCCATGGGCAAGAGAGCGAACGTCACGGGGGAGGCTCCCACTTCCATCGGAGCCTCGCCGCGGATCTGTAGGAAAACGGCGGCTTAGCCGGGTGCCCGCTTTACGAATGGCGCGGAGGCCTCGCCTTCCGTAACCTACCGCGCCACACAACCACATGACCGAAACCACAGATCCCGAGACCCAACCAGACCATCCGGTCGGCCCCCATCCGGGCATCGAGCAGCTCCGCCGGGCCCTGCGCGAGGTGGAGAGCCGCGACGTCGATCCGCTCACGGCGCCGTGGAGCGAGATCGAGCCGGGCGTCGCCAAGTTGCTGGGAGGCCCGTTCTCGCCCGAGCGGCAGGAGCACGCCGCCCTCGCCTTCCTCGTGGCGGCGGCCTTCGGCGAGCGGATCTGTCGCGACCTCGG
>DATKFB010000400.1:0-2003 GCA_035544435.1 Polyangia bacterium | reverse complement strand
AGACGCCGCGCACGCCGCCGTGAGCCCGACCTCCGGCCAGGGCGCGTCGCTCGCGCTCGAGGACGCCATGGATCTCGCCAAGCAGCTGCGCGACGACGCGGGCGACCACCGGCGCGCATTCGAGGCGTACGAGCGCGACCGCCGCGCGCGCGTGGCGCGCATCGTCGCCGACGGCCGTCGGCGCGGCGCCACCAAGGCCAAGGTCTCGCGCATCCAGGCGCAGCTTCGCAACGTCGCGATGTGGCTGGGGCTGAACCTGTTCGGCGAGCGCAGCCAGGACTGGGTCTACCGCTATCGCGTCGACTGGAACGCGGGCGCCGCGCGTTGACGTCTCCATCGAGAAACGGCGGTTTCGACTTGAACGCTACAGACGAATCCTTAGCTTTTCATCGAAGGAGGTGACGCCATGCACGTTCAACTGGGCGACCTTCCGGGACGAATGGTGCTCGACGCGGCGGGCGTGGTGCTCGGTCGCATCAAGGTGCCGCTGGTAGACATGGAAACCTGGCTCGTCGACGCTCTGCGCGTCAGGCCCTCGCGGCGCGTGGCCGGCGAGCTCGGCCTGAAATGGCTGTGGTGGAAGCGGTCCACGATCGATATCCCCACGGGCCTCATTCACGCCGCGGGCGAGGCGATCCTCCTGCGCGTTTCGCTGGGCGAGCTTCACGACGCGACGCCCGAGGTCGCCGGCGAGGCGGCCTCGGTGTCGATTCATTAGCGGTCGCGAAAGCGCGAGCCGAGCGCCTATCCGAGCGCGGCCTCGACAGCCGCGCGCAGGGTCGCGTCCTCGGGCGCGACGCTGTTCGGAAAGGCCTTGATGACCTTGCCCTCTCGGCTGACGAGGTACTTGTAGAAGTTCCACTTGGGCTCGCCGTAGTCTGCGGCGAGGAAGCGATAGACGGGAGACTGCCCCTGGCCCGTCACCTTGACCTTCGAGAAGAGCGGAAAGCTGACCTTAAACTTGGTCGTGCAGAACGTCTTGATCGACGCCTCGTCGCCCGGCTCCTGCCCGCCGAAGTCGTTGGACGGAAATCCCAACACGACGAGCCCCTTGTCGCGGTAGTGTCGCCAGAGCCCCTCGAGGCCGGCATATTGCGGCGTCGACCCGCACTCGGACGCGGTGTTCACGACCAGCACAACCTTCCCTTTGTATTCGCCGAGGCTCTGCGTCTCCCCATCGATCGTCGTGGCGGAAATATCGTGCAGCGACATGGACCCTCCGCGGCAATAGTACTCGCAAATCCGCCGCCGATGACCGGCCGGAGCCGCGGGGCGTGGCAACGTCGTCGTGCGTCGTGCTGCCTCCTCTCAGGTTTCCCGTAAGAAACAGCCACTTATAGTCATAAATGAGGTTCAGCCGGCGCGGTTCTCAGCGCGTCCGAAAAAACCTATACTCACGCTCTCATTAGGAGGTCGTCCCCCATGAAGTCAGCTCTCGGCTCGTATCGAGGTTTGTTGTCCGCCGTGTTCTTGGCTTCGGGGATTCTCATCTCCTCGAAGGCCTCCGCGGTCATCAAGGTCTCCTGCATCGGCGCCAGCAATTTTTCGGGCGACGGCTCGTCAACCGGGCACCACGTTCCGGATGAGCTCGGGATCGCCCTGGGCGCGAACTACGTGGTCAAGAACCTCGGCGTCTCGGGCACGGTTGCCTTGTTCCAGGGCGACCTCCCCTACTGGAATGGGCTGCCTGGCGACCTCCCTCACTTGAAACCTGCCCTGGATTCCGCGCCGGACATCGCGATCTTCTGGTTCGGGGGCAACGACGCCAAGGCTCAGAACTGGACCACGCACAAGGACGAATTCATCCCCAACTACGAGGAGACTTTGAGGAGGTTCCAGGCGCTGCCCTCGAAGCCCAAGCTCTTCATCTTCAAGTCGATGGTCATCCACGACGTCGAGGGCATACCGAAGACCGTCCTCGAGATGGAGGTCCTTCCGAAGATCGACATCATCTCGGCCGATACGGGCGCGTTCGTCGTCCCCTATCATGACGCGTTCATCAT
>DATKFB010000399.1:0-5900 GCA_035544435.1 Polyangia bacterium | reverse complement strand
CGCGGCCTCCGCGGCCGACGCGGCCTCCGCGGCCGACGCGGCCTCCGCGGCCTACGCGGCCGACGCGGCCTCCGCGGCCTACGCGGCCGACCACAAATCGATCTTCGAGGCGGCGCTGAAGGTCCGCAAAGAGGGCGGTAGCTACGTCCAGGCGTACGCCGCGGCTCGCAAGGTCGCCGACGAGACCATCGGCAAGAAGATCCGCGAGAAGTTCGCACCCGAGATCGAGAAGGCGCAGGACGCGACGGTCGCGCTCGTTCGGGCGATGTGTGCGGTCACCCCGGAGTCGCTCGCGGCATCGTGATGCAGCTGCCGACCCTACCAGCAGGACGCGTTCGGGCGCCAACGCGTCCTGCTGGTGACCGGATGGCGCCAGGAGTATAGCCATGCCTCGTAGTCGCCCGATGCCGTGGGCTGACGTGCTCGTCGGCGACGTCGTCCTCATCCGCTCCCCCGCGGAGGCGCTCTTCCGTGTGACCTCCACGCTGCACACGCCGCGAGCTCGCTCCGTCTGCGTGCGGCTCCGCTCGCTCAAAGGCGACCGCACCGCGGAGTACAGCGGCTCGGGGCTCGACCGCGTCCACGTGGCCTACCATGACGAGGCGGTGCCCGATGCTCGATGACTACTTCCGCGCGCATCCGACGCTGGGGGCCCTGTTCGGGCTCGCCGCGATCGTTCTGGCCTGGACCGCAGGCGCCGAGTTCGTAGTGCTCTACCTCTTTTGGCTCTCCCGCGAGCGCCGACGGCCGCGAGTACCATGACTCTCGTGTCATGGCAAAGGGCCCGGTGGCGCTTTCGCACGAGATTCCGCGTGCTTGCAACTATGACACTGGGGTCGTGATTGCGCAAAGGGTGCATACTTCGCTCGAGGGACGCGCGCTTTGCCTGCTCGAATCGCGCACTTTCCCTGCTCGAGCAACGTTGACCCTGGGGTCATCGTTGGCACCGAGGGTGCACTTACGCTCGTCCGTCAACGCGACGCAAACCCGAACCGAAAGAGACCACCTCCCATGAAAACGATGCTCCTCGCCCTCCTCGCCTCGCTGTCCTTCGCTGTCATCCCCGTCGCCGGCGCCCGTAGCGTCGCGAACGAGACCGCCCCGGCGCCCGCCGTCGAGGCCTCCGTCTCCGTCTCCGACCGCGACATCGTCTCGCTCGATGTCGTCCGGCCTGGCGTGCTCGATGTCGGCACCATCGTCGTCGTCGGCTCCGTGCCCAAGGCGCCCGCACGCCACGTCGAAACCGACCAGGAGCACATTGCTCGCCTCATGAGCTCGCACGTCGACTGCTCGAGCGTCGTCCCGACCAATTCGGACATGTGGATCGGCGTCCGGTACTGCCACTGACCTCGAAACGATGACTCTCACGGCACGCTTACTGCACTCTCGAGGAGCCATGAACACCACGACGAGCAAGCCCGGTTTCGCCACGATGGCCCGCGTCCTCCGGGCCGACCTCGCCGAGCTCGAGGCCAAGGCCGACCGCTCGGGCCGACTCTGCGACATGCAGCGGGTGGCCGCTGTCCGCCTGGAGCTCTCGCGCGTCGAGCGCGGCGAGCTCTGAAACGATGACACTCATGGCACCCAAGGTGCAACAGGCTCCCCCCCATGAACACCGCAACCGCACTGAAGACCACGACCACGGCCAAGCCCTCCACCGCGACCCTCCTCGGCCGGATGCTTCGCCTCGGCGACACGTTCGATTGCTACCTGCCCGACCAGTGGGTCGCCGACATCCGCGCCGAACTCGCGCCGCGCGGGCTCACGCTGGCCGAGCTCCCCGCCGAGGTGTACGGCGAGCCATACTTCGAGGTCGTCAACGCCTGAACCGTGACTCTCATGGCACCAAAGGTGCAGAAGGCTACCGCATCATGGCCACAATGGTTACCGTGACACCGAATATCGCTGCATTCACGGAGGAGCAGGCGGACGCGCTCCTCGCTGACATCGAGCGCATGCTCGCCATCAAGGGGACCAAGGAAAACCTGAGGGTCGGCGGCGTGCCGACCTGCCACTGGTCCGTGCTCGTCCCCAAGTCGGCGGTGCTACGGATCGCGCTGTTCGTCGAAGGCTGGCGCGCCGCGAAGGGGCTGATCTGACTCGCAGGCCAGCTTGACCCTACACAGGGGGCGATGTCCTCGCGCGCGCGAGAGCGGCATAATTCGGCGGGGCCAAGGCCTCGTGCCCACGACTCTGGTGTCATGTGCGAGGTGTCGTAGGTGTCTTTCCCCTGCGCTTTCGATACGTTGCAACTATGACTCTGGTGTCCTTATTACGCAAAGGGTGCGCACTCAGCGAGAGGGCGCCCGCGCCGAGCTCCGCGGTCACACGCGCTTTCGCGCACTTAGGCGCGAACGCAACGATGACTCCCATGTCCACGTTTGGCACCGAGGGTGCACTAGTCCCTTGCCATGAACACCACGACGAACACCGAGACCGTTTTCGCAGTCGCCGACAAGATCCACGCGGCCCGCAAGCGCGGCGCGAAGATCGAGACGCTCTACACCATCCTGGGCAGCGCCTACGAGCTGGGCCACTGCAGCGTCCAGGAGTTTCGCCGACTGGGCGCGCAGCTGGACCACGTCCGGATGACGGCCGACTTCTGAAACGATGACTCTCATGGCACACTATCTGCAAAGGCAATCCACCATGAACACCATGTCCGCCACGTACTCCCCGGATGACAATAAGCTCAGGCTGTACAGCCTGCATCGGCTCGACCGCGAGACCTACGATCGCGTCAAGGCCGCAGGCTTCTCGTGGGCTCCGAAACAGGAGCTCTTCGTGGCCCCGATGTGGACCCCCGAGCGCGAGGACATCTTGACCGAGCTTTGCGGCGAGATCGGCGACGAGGACACGAGCCTGGCCGACCGCGCCGAAGAGCGCGCCGAGCGCTTCGAGGAGTACTCAGAGAAGCGCGCCGACGACGCGCAGGGCTCCTACGATCGCGCCGGCGACATCGCGCAACGCTTCGAGGGTGGCCAGCCGATCCTAGTTGGCCACCATTCCGAGCGCCGAGCGCGCAAGGATGCCGAGCGGATCCAGAGCGGCATGCGCAAGGCCGTTTCCCTCTGGCAAACGTCCGAGTATTGGACGCGCCGCGCCAAGGGTGCGCTCTCACACGCGAAGTACAAGGAGCTACCCGCCGTGCGCATGCGACGGATCGCGACGCTGGAGGCCGACAAGCGCAAGCACGAGCGCTCGCTCGCCGGCTCGAAGGTGTTCACCAAGCTCTGGGGGCAGCCCGAGCTCACGTACGCGAAGGCGCTCACCATCGCGAACACGTCTATCGGCGGGCCGTGGGGCACCTGGTCGGCGCTCGACGACGTGAAAGACTCCGACGACGCGACGAAAGCCGCGGCCGTGGCAAAGGCCGTTGAGACGTGCTCCGCGCACCATGCCCGCATCAGCGCGAGCTCCGAACGATGGATCGCGCACATCGATCGCCGCATCGCGTACGAAAAGGCCATGATGGGTGAGCTCTTCGATCGCATGACCGAGCGCGCGGCCGAGGCCAAGAAGGCGCGCGCCGCGGCGATTCCCCCGCTCGCAAACTTCCCCGGCGAAGGCTATACGCCCATAACGAAGGCCGAGTACGCCAAGATCCACAAGGATTACAAGGGTACGCGCGTCGTCCGCGGCGCCCGCATCCGCACCGCGATCGTGCGCGGCTCGCTCGTCCCGATCTTCCTCACCGATTCGAAGATCGTTCAGCCGCCCCAGGCTGAGGGGAGCGACGCGCCGGCGCGCTTCGAGTCGACCCCGGCGGCCGACATCGAGCGCATGCGCGACGAGCGCGCGACCGCCATGATCCCCGTGCGCGAGGCCGCTCGCAGTGTCGAGGCGCCCGCGAAACCCGAGTGGGTCGACCAGGCGAAAGACGCGCTCCGCGCCGGCGTGCAGGTCCTCTCCGCTCCGCAGCTGTTCCCGACGCCCCCCGAGCTTGCGGCGCGCCTGGTGGCCGCCGCGGACATCCGTCCCGACCATCGCGTGCTCGAGCCCAGCGCAGGCACCGGGAACTTGCTCTGCGCCGTGCGCGTGGAGGCGCCTACCGCCTACGTCGTATGCGTCGAGCTCAACGCCGACTTGGCCCGCAGGCTCGTGCCTTGTATCGGCGAGAGCGGCGGACACTCCTCCCGCTGCGCCGACTTCCTCAGCCTGACCGCGGAGGACCTTGGCACGTTCGATCGCGTCGTCATGAATCCGCCGTTTGCTGGCGGCGCCGACGTCGAGCACGTCACGCACGCGTTGACCCTCCTTCGCCCCGGCGGCCGCCTGGTGGCCGTCATGAGCGCCGGCGTGCGCTTCCGCTCCGATCGTCGCACCGCGCAATTCCGAGAGACCATGACCGCGGCTGGCGCCCGCTTCGAAGACTTGCCTCCCGGGTCCTTCGAGGCCTCGGGAACCGGCGTGAGCACCGTGCTTTTCGTCTTCGACAGGCCAGGCGCCCTCGAGGAGGAGACTGAAACCGCGACACTGGTGTCATAGCATAGGGGGCAGCTCTCGCTTTGCCTGCGTAGTCGCGTACTTGAAACTATGACACTGGTGTCCTTATTGTGCAAAGGGTGCGTAGTTCGGCGAGAGCGCCTCGTCCGAGCTCCGCGCCCTTCGCGTTGGCTGACGTGCTTTCGCGAGCTTAGGTCACGGCGTCAACGGTGACTCTCGTGTCCACGTTGGCATTGAGGATGCACTTACCGTGAGCCATGAACACCGCGACGAACCGCTCCGCCGAGACGCTCACCGTTGTCAGCATCGCCCGCATCGTTGAGAAGCAGGACGATCGCGCGGCCGCGCTGCGGATCGCCTCGATGATCGCTGAGACGCTCCGCGCGGCTGGCAAGTGAACGATGACTCTCACGGCACGTTATGTGCAGACAGGATCCGTCATGATCGCCCGAATCGAGTACACGGTAGAGAGAAACGGCCGCACCGTCCGCAAGGCGAAGGAGTTCAACTTCGAGGTCGCCTACGAGGCAGAGGCGGAGGGGTCGCCGTGAACGCCGAGCCGTCCCACTACTACCGCGCCGTCGAGGCCTGCGCCGTGCGTATCCTCGCCGGCGCCATGCTCCAGGCTGACAAGGTCAGCGCCGGAAACGGCCGCGTCATTGACTGGCGCGAAGTGAAGAGCGGCAAGATCGAGCTCGAAGGGGGCGACGCGTTCGACATCGCGCACCGTTTCGTCGAGCTCGTGGGGGTGCAGGCCTCGATGGCCGCGGCCGAGGCCCACAAGCCTCCCCCCAAGCCTCCTCTCGAGGTGACCGCGTATTGCCAGGCCGCCAATGGCGGCCGCCGGCGCTCGTTCAAGATCGATCGCTTCACCGTGCTCGTCGAGCCGCACGAGGATGACGAGGCCCAAGCTCGCTTTACCGCGATCCTGGCTGCGCTCGCCAGCGAGATGGACATCTAACTATGACTCTCATGGCACCATAGGTGCATTCTCCCAAGCCGTCACGAACGAACGAAAGGACCCGCTACCATGAACGCCACCACCGACACGTTCACCACGCGACCCGCAGGGCAGAGCGCCTGGGTCGAGGCCTACTTCGATCTCATCTCCGTCCGCACCGAGTGGGCAGAGCGCGCCGCGCTCCGCGCGCTCTGGGCCGCGCGCCTCACCGCGCGCGCCGCGTAGCCGAAACGATGACACTCACGGCATGCTAACTGCAATCCTGAACCGCGAAGGAGACGACGACCATGGATCCCAAGGTGACCCGCAGCATGCGCGAAGCAACGTTCAACGTCGCCCCGGGGGGGGCGCATCCCGGCTGGGGTGAGGAAACCCTCTGGGCGTGCGTCGCCGCAGGCCTCATGACCTGCGTTGACGGCGCCTACGAGACGACGCCGGCGGGGGACGAGGTCGCGCTCGCCGAGCAGGCTCGCCGCGAGGAGCGGCGCAAGAA
>DATKFB010000398.1:0-7246 GCA_035544435.1 Polyangia bacterium | reverse complement strand
CCGCGGGCAGCCGCGCCGTACGCGGGCCGGAGCGGATTCGCGTAGAGGGCGTGCTTGATGTCCGTGAGGATGAGCTCCTGGTGCTGCTCCTCGTGGTGCAGTCCGAGGTCGACGATCGCGCGCTCGTCGTCGTGCGCGTCGCTTCGCTCGAGGCGCGCCATCAAGCCCAGGATGGCGTCGTCGACATGGCGCCGGTAGGCGAGCACCTCGGAGAGCGAGGGGCGCGACAGGAGGCCCCGCTCGCCGCGCGGCGGCGGCGCGCCCACGGCCTCGTAGTAGGAGTTGAACAGGAACGTGAAACGCGCGTCGAACGGGCGATAGCCGCCCACGTGCGGGCCAAGCACGAAGGTCTCGAAGAACCAGCTCGTATGGGCGAGGTGCCACTTGGTCGGGCTCGCGTCGGGCATCGACTGCACGAGCTGGTCCTCGGCCGAGAGCGGTCCGGCGAGGGCCAGCGTGCGGGCGCGGACGGCGCGGTATCTGTCGAGGAGGGGCACGGACCGGCGCCAAGGATAGCCCGTCGGCCGCGGCGCCGCCCGACTTGCGGTGGCCAGCGCGGGGTCGCATGAGATATGAAAGGCGTGAGACGCCACCGTCGACACCGGGAGCCACATCATGGTCACCGCAGAGGAAGAAGCAAGCTGTCCGCACGTCGCGAAGATCGATCGTCACATCAAGCCCAAATCAGACGGATGCGAGGAGTGCCTCGCCATGGGCGACACGTGGGTGCACCTCCGGCTCTGCATGCGCTGCGGCCACGTCGGCTGCTGCGACGATTCGAAGAACAAGCACGCGACCAAGCACTTCCACGCCACGAAGCACCCAGTGATCCGCTCGCTCGAGCCGGGCGAGCGCTGGGGCTGGTGCTTCATCGACGAAGTCGGCTTCGACCCTCTTTAGGGGTCGCCGCCGCGGGCGCCGTTCACAGCTCGAGGAGGGCGCGGTGGACGAGCTGCACGCAGATGGAGCCCTCGCCGACGGCCGCCGCGACGCGCTTCGTGCTTCCCGCGCGCGCGTCGCCCACGGCGAAGACGCCCGGGATGCTCGTCTCGAGTAGGTAGGGCGCGCGGGCCAGCGGCCAGTGCCCCTCGGCCAGGTCTTCCGCGCGCAGGTCGGCGCCCGTCTTGATGAAGTGCTTGTCGTCGAGGCGCACGCAGCCCTCGAGCCAACGCGTGTGCGGGTCGGCGCCCGTCATCATGAAGACGTGACGGATGGGCAGCGTCTCGACCTGGTCCGTGTCGACGTGGCGGCAGCGGATGGCCTCGAGCCAGTCGGCGCCTTCGAGCGCGTCGATGCGCGTGCGCGTCTGGACGCGCGCCGTCGCGCAGTCCTCGATGCGCTGGATGAGATAGCGGGACATGCTGGCCGCGAGGCCCTCGCTGCGGACGAGCACGCGCACGCTCGACGCGATCTGCGACAGGAAGACGGCGGCCTGGCCCGCTGAGTTCCCGCCGCCCACGACGGCGATCGGCTCGTTCTTGCACAGCTGCGCCTCGAGGTGGGTGGCGCTGTAGAAGATGCCCGTACCCTCGAAGCGCGCCAGCTCGGGCAGCTCCGGCCTGCGGTACTTCACGCCCGTTGCGATGACGAGCGCGCGCGTCCGCACGACCTCGCCGTCTTCGAGGATCACCTTGTACGGCTTCGAGTCGCAGTCGAGGCGCGCGGCGCGGCGCCCGATGGCGACGGCGGCCCCGAACTTCTCGGCCTGCGTGAAGGCGCGGCCCGCCAGCGCCTCGCCCGAGATGCCCGTCGGGAAGCCCAGGTAGTTCTCGATGCGCGAGCTCGTGCCGGCCTGGCCGCCCGGCGCCGTGCCCTCGAGCACGAGCACGTCGAGCCCCTCGGACGCCGCGTACACGGCGGCCGCCAACCCCGCGGGCCCCGCGCCCACGATGACGACGTCTCTCACGGTCTTTTGGTCGAGCTCGAGGCTCAGGCCGAGCTCTCGCGCCAGCTTGTCGATGGATGGGTTCTTGAGCAAGGCGCCGCGCTCGCAGAGGATGACGGGGACCTCGTCGACCCCGACCTGGAACCGATCGAGCAGCCCCTGCACCGCCGGATCGGTTTCGACGTCCTCGTACGTGTAGGGCTGCGCGTTGCGCGTGAGGAACTCACGCAGCTTCATCGTGCTCGCCGAGTGGCGCGAGCCGACGAGGACCATCGTACCGGCGCCCTGCGCGACGAGGCTGACCCGCCGCAAGATGAAGGCGCGCATGAGGATCTCGCTGAGCTCGGCGTCGCGCTGCACGAGCGTGGGCAGGTGCTCGCGGTCGACGACGACGACCTCCCCGTCCTTCGCGACACGCGCGCGCACGAGCGCGCGTCGGCCGGAGAGCATGTTGATCTCGCCCGTGAACTCGCCGGGCCCGTGCAGGACGACGCGCTCTTCACCGCCCACGACCTCGCGCAGGATCTCGACCTCCCCCTCGAGCACGACGTAGAAGGAGACGTTCCGATCGCCCACCTCGGAGAGCACCTCGCCGGCCGCGACCTTGCGCCGCGTGCCGATGGCGGCCACGCGTGCGATCTGCGCCGCCGTGAGCCTGGGGAACATGCGTTCGTTTCGCTCCGCTGACGTCTTCGCCATCACTCCCTCCTCGCCTAAGCCGGACTGGACGGGGCGCTCGCCCAGTCACCCTCGAGCGGCAAGCCCGCGCCCTCCCAGTCGATCAACCCACCGCGATAATGACTGACCTTGCGGTAGCCGCGCTCGCGCAGCTTCGCGATCAGCGCGAGGCTCGCGTTGCAGTCGGCGTTCGAGCAGTAGACGACGATGTCGTCGTTCTCGTCGAGCGCCGCCGGCTTTGCGGCGCGGGCCGAGTGGGTGTTGACGTGGATCGAGCCCGGGATGTGCTTGGCGCGAAATCCGAAGTCGCTCGCCGCCATCACCAGCTTGAACGGCGCGCCGCTCGCGAGCTTGGCGCGCAGCTGCTCGCGATCCAGCTCGGGGACCGCCGCCGGGGTGCGCACGCTCGTCATGGAGCCCGATCTAGCACCATTTGGGCGCCGCGCCGCGAGGGCCGGGCCTACCTACACGCGCATCCGGTCTGGTACCTAGAATGTATTGGGCTCAGGTTGCGGCCCCATTTGGTGAGCCTGGTGGGTTTGAGTGAGCCGTCTTTACCCCGGTGGGGTCTTTAGTAGACGTGAGAACCCTCGCCGCGTGGGCCTCGGTGGGTTGGCTGTTGGCTGTCCCGGCGTGTACCGGACAGGTGGGCGGAGTGGGCGGTTCTTCCCCGTCCGGCACGACAGCGACCGGCACGTCGACCGGGAACGGCGGCGCGGTCGGCGTGGGCGCCGGAGGTGCCGCTGGCGTGAGCATGCTGACGCCGGCCCAAACCGCAGCGCTCTGCGCCGCCACCATCGACCCGGGGCCGGCCTTCGTGCGGCGCATGACGCACCTCGAATACGACAACACCATCCGCGATCTGCTCGGGACGCCCACGATGGTGGGCGAGCAATTTCCACCCGAGGAGGTGCGGCTCGGTTTCGACAACAACGCGGCGGCGCTCAGCGTGTCGCCAGGGCTCGCCGAGCAATATCTCGACGCCGCCGAGACGCTCGCGACCGCCGCCGTCACGACCAATATGGCGAGCCTCGTCTCCTGCGACCCGACGACGCAAGGTGTGGACGTTTGCGGGCAGCAGTTCATCGCGGCCTTCGGGCAGCGCGCCTACCGGCGGCCGCTCTCGGCCGCTGACGCGGCTCTCCTCAAGACGGTCTTCGACGCGGGCAAGGCCACCGACTTCACGACGGGCGTGCGGCTCGTCATCGAGACCATCTTACAGTCGCCGCAGTTTCTGTATCGAGTAGAGGTGGGCCGTGCGCCCGTGGCGGGCGATCCCTCGATCGCCGTCACCGATGGGAGCGCGCCCAACCCGACAAAGGTCGTTCGCCTCGACGACTGGGAGATGGCCTCGCGGCTGTCGTATGTTCTTTGGGGCAGCATGCCGGACGATCAGCTGTTCGCGGCCGCCGCCGCCGGGAAGCTCTCGACCGAGGTCGACATAGCCGCTCAGGCACAGCGCATGTTGAAGGATCCGAAGGCGCACGACATGGTCGCCGACTTTCACAACCAGTGGCTCGGGCTCGACGTTATCTCCACCGTCGAGAAGGATCCGACGGTGTTCAAGACCTTCACCCCGACGATCGCCGGCCTCATGGAGCAAGAGACCAAGATGTTCCTCGACGACGTCGTGTGGAACGAGAACGGGACGCTCGCAACGATCTTCACGGCGCCTTATACGTTCGTCAACGCTCCGCTCGCGCAGTACTACGGCATCGCGGGCGTCACGGGGAGCGCCTTCGTGAAGACTCCGCTCGACGGCACGCCGCGTCTCGGCATGCTCACGCAGGGCGGGTTCCTCAGTGAGCAGGCGAAGACCAACCAGACGTCGCCCGTCCATCGCGGCAAGTTCGTTCGGGAACAGTTCTTGTGCCAGCAGCTGCCGCAGCCGCCACCCAACCTTCAGATCGTCCCGCCGTCGCTGAGCCCGACGCTGACGACGCGGCAGCGGTTCGCTCAGCACTCGGCCGCCGCGGCCTGCGCGGGGTGCCACTCGCTCATGGATCCGCTCGGGCTCGGCTTCGAGACCTTCGACGGCGCCGGCTTGTACCGCGCCACCGAGAATGGCCAGCCCATCGACGCCTCCGGCCAGGTGGCCAACGCCGACGCGGAGCTCGCAGGACCGTTCAACGGCGCCGTCGAGCTCGAGAAGAAGCTGGGCGGCAGCTCGACCGTTCAAGCCTGCCTGACGACGCAGTGGTTTCGGTACGCGTACGGGCGCTCCGAGACCGACGCCGATTCCTGCTCGATGGCGACGCTCGCCACCAAGTTTGCCGCTGGAGGCTACAAGATGCAGGACCTCTTGGCCGCGCTCACGCAGACCAAGGCGTTTCTCTATAGACGCGTTACCCCGGCCGTTGGCAGCACCGGCTCGGCAGGTGGCCCGTGAAGCCCTTTCGTCTCAGCCGGCGGGCCGTGTTGCGCGGGGCGGGCGGCATCGCCATCGGCCTTCCGTTCCTCGAGATCATGTCGCCCCCGGGCCGCGCGCGCGCGGCGGCATCGGCCGCCCCCAAGCGCTACATTAACTTCTTCTCGCCCAACGGCACGATCTATCCGGCGTGGCTGCCGACAGCCGGGACGTCGCCGTCGAGCTTCACGCTGTCGCGGATCCTCGCGCCGCTCGCGCCCAACCAGAAGGACATCGTCGTGCTCGACGGCATGACCAACGTGGCGGCCAAGAATGGGCCGGGCGACGATCACATGAGGGGCATGGGAAGCATGCTCACGGGGATCGAGCTCGTCCCCGGGAGCACCGTGGGTGGCTCGGGTACGCCCGCCGGCCTCGCGGGCGGCATCTCGGTCGATCAGGCGATCGCCAACCAGATCGGGAAGACCACCAAGTTCAAGTCGCTGGAGCTGGGGGTTCAAACCGGGTCGGCAGGCACGGTATGGGGGTACACGAGCTATACGGCCGCGAGCCAGCCTTTGCCGCCCAACAACGATCCCGTGGCCGTGTTCACGCGCGTCTTCAGCGACAGCCAGATCGGACCGGTCGACAACAGCGCCATGCTGCGCCTCATCGCCGAACGCAAGTCGGTGCTGGACGCCGTGATTGCGAACTACGCGCAGCTTGGTCCCAAGCTGGGAGCGTTCGACAAGAGCAAGTTGGATGCGCACCTCGCCAACGTGCGCGATCTCGAGACGCGGCTGTCTGCCGTGGGCGTGACGGGCGCCGGTTGCATGAAGCCGGCGATGCCCGCGGGGAACTTCAAGGGGAACGCTAGCTTTCCAGCCGTCGGGAAGGCGCAGATGGACCTGCTCGTCATGGCCATGGCGTGCGACCTGACGCGCGTGGGGACCATCCAGTGGGAGATGTCGGTCGGCCAAGCTCAATTCACCTGGGTCGATCCCACGATCAACCGCGGCCACCACGACATGTCCCACGACGGCGATTCCAATGCCGACACGATGGAGAAGCTGACCAAGATCAACCTCTGGTACGCGCAGCAATTCAACTATCTCCTCACGGCGCTGGCCGCCGTTCCCGAGCCCACGGCGAATGGCATGGGAACGATGCTGGACAACACGGTGGTGGTCTGGTGCAACGAGCTGTCGAAAGGCAATGCTCACTCGCACGCGCCCCAGCCGTTCGTGCTGGCGGGCGGCGCGGGCGGCGCCTTGCAGACGGGGCGCTTCATGCAGTTCGCCAGCAGCACGCCGCACAACAACCTTCTCGTCTCCCTCATCAATATGATGGGTGGGACCGCGACAACCTTCGGCAACCCGATGTACTGCACGGGCCCGCTCTCCGGCCTCTGAGGCCGCGGTCGCGCTCACCATCTACCTAGCGCGGGACGAGAAAGAATGAGGAGAAGCATGCGAGCCGTCGTTTGGTCGTCCGCTTGTGTTCTCTTGTCTCTCGGTGCTTGCTCCAACGCCGCTCGGAACGGCGGCCCCGGTTCGGCGGGAAACAGCGGTGGGGGCAGCGCAGGCAACGCCGAGAGCACAGGCGGCGCCGGCAGCGCTGGATCGACGGTCGGCCAGGGCGGCGACGCGGGCGCTGGCGCGGGAAGCTCGGGCGCCGCAGGCGTGGGCGGCATCAACGGCGCGGCCGGCGGCGCTGGCAGCGCGACCGAAGGTGGCGTCCCCGACGGAGCCATGGCGGGGGCGGGCGGAGCCGGGGGCGCCTTGGGCGCCGGAGGCGTGGGAGGCTATGGCTTCATGGGTGCCTCGCGATGTGCCACGGCAGGCACGCAGCTCTGCGAGAGCTTCGAGAGCGATCTCGACGCGACGCTGTGGACGACGACGAGCACTGGCGATGCCACGGTGACTGTGGATGCGATGCACGCCGCGCGCGGGACCAAGGCCCTGCACGTCAAGACGATCGCCGGCAGCGGACACGCTTACATCACCGAGAGAAGAACCTTCCCCGCCACGGGCAACACGCTCTACGCGCGCATGTTCCTCTGGTTCGAGGACGGCATCACGACCCAGGGCCACTTCAGCCTGGTCGAGGGGGCGGGGACCGGCACGGCCGCCGTGGCGCGTTTTGGCGGTCAGTTCCAGGAATTTGGCGTTGGTACCGACCACGGCATGTCCGGAGATTGGACCGACCACGACACCGTGATGATTCCGTCCAAGCAATGGATCTGCGTCGAGGTTGAGTTCGACGGTGCCGCCAACGCCTTCCACGTCTGGACGGACGAAGTCCACCGGACCGCCCTCGACAGCGGCGCGAACAGG
>DATKFB010000397.1:0-2241 GCA_035544435.1 Polyangia bacterium | reverse complement strand
GCGCTCGGCGGCGGGGCTGCTGATGGCCGAGGACTTCGCGGCTCGCGACGCAGGCTCGCTCTATGGCCCGGGTCTCGTCGCGCATGGCCTGGAACTCGGCCGGCTCGTCTTCGTGCGCGCGCCAGACGCGCCGGCGCTGTTTCAGGCGATGGAGGAGGCGCTGAAGAGCGGTGCGTCGGGGGTGGTCGTCGGCGAGGTCTGGCAACTACAGAAATACGACCTCGCCGTCTCGCGCCGCCTGTTGCTCGCCGCGCGCTCGGGGCGCGCGCCGGCCCTGCTGGTGCAGGCGAGCGCCTATCGCGCGGCCGACCGGATTTCCAGCGCGGCCGAAACTCGCTTCGAGATCGCGGCCGCGCCGAGCGCGCATCTCCCCTCGGCGGGCGGCCGCGGCCTGCCGGGGCGGCCTGCCTTCGCCGCGCGGCTCGTCAAGGCGCGTCTGACCTCGGCTCGGGGGCCCCCGATCGGCCTCGACGCGGCGCGGGTCATCCGCCTGACTTGGAGAAGCGAGGACAAGCAGTTTGACGAACCGTCGATTTCTCTCCCTCTGGTGGCCGCGTCTGCCTACGGATCGCGCGCGGCGCGCGCACCGGGTTGATCCCGCGGCGCCGCTCGCGGCGGTCGCCATGATCAGAAACGCGCGTCGGCTCGTTTGCGTCGACGCGAACGCAGCGCGCCTCGGCCTGAGCGCGGGCCTGACGCTCGCCGACGCGCGCGCGCGCCATCTCGGGCTCGTCGTCTGCGAGGCCGATCCGGCTGGGGAGGCCAAGCTGCTCGAGCGCCTCGCTGACGCCTGCGCGCGCTATACGCCGCTCGTCGCGCTCGATCGTGCCGACGGTCTGATGCTCGACGTTTCGGGCGTTGCGCACCTGTTCGGCGGCGAGGCGGGGCTCCTGGCCGAGATCGAGGCGCGCTTCGAGCGACAGGGGTTCGGGCTGGCGCTGGGCCTCGCCGATACGCCGCGCGCCGCCTGGGCGCTCGCGCGCTATTCGAACCGACGCATCGCGCCCGCCGGCCTCGCGGGCAAGGCCTTCGTCAAGCTGTTCCACGAAATGCCGGTCGCCGCGCTCGGATTGGAGGAGGCCGACGCCGCCGACATGGCGCGCGCGGGGCTGCGCCGCATCGGCGATCTCGCGATGCGGCCGCGCGCGCCGATCGCCGCGCGTTTCGGCGTCGAGGTTTTGGCGAAGCTCGACGCGCTGAACGGCCTCGAGCGCAACGCGATCTCGCCGCGCTTCGCCGCGCCCGATTTTTGCGCCGAGCGGCGTTTCGCCAGTCCGATCGCCCATGTCGACGCGGTGATGGCGACGCTCGCCAGGCTCGCCGACGATCTGGTCGTGCTGCTGGAGCGACAGGCCAAGGGCGCGCGTCTGGTGGAGTTGATGCTCTATCGCGTCGATGGCGACGTTCGCCGCATTCGCGTGGGCGCCGGCCGGCCGCTCAACGAGGCGCGCGCGATCGCGCGCCTTTTCGTCGAGCGTCTCGCCGGCGGCGCGGAGGACGAGATCGACGCCGGCTTCGGCGTCGATCTGATGCGACTTTCATGCCTCGTCGCCGAGCCGCTCGAGCCCTCGCAACGCGAATGGGAGCGCGCGTTTGAGGCCGAGCGCGCGGCCAAGCTCGCCGATCTGCTCGATCGCCTCAGTGCGCGACTGGGACCGAGCCGCGTGACGCGGCAGACGCTCGTCGACGCGCATATTACCGAACAGGCGGTCGCCGCCGCGCCGGCGGTCAGGGGCGAGATGCGCGCGCGAGGGGAGGGGCTCGGGCTCTACCTTCCCGCCGAGGCGCCGAGCCGGCCGCTCCGGCTCTTCGAGCGGCCCGAGCCAATCGAGGCGCTAGCGGAGGTCCCAGACGGGCCGCCCCTGCGCTTCCGCTGGCGCCGCGTGCTGCACGAAGTCGCCGCGATCGAGGGCCCCGAACGCATCGCCGCGCCCTGGTGGCGGCGCCTCGACGCGCCCACCCGCGACTATTTCCGCGCCGAGGACGCCTCGGGGCGAAGGTACTGGCTCTACCGGGAGGGGCTGTACGGCCGGGAGACCCAGCGCGCGAAGTGGTTTCTGCATGGGGTGTTCGCATAAACCCTTCTCCCGCTCTTGCGGGAGAAGGTGGCGCGAAGCGCCGGATGAGGGTTCTTTCGGTCAGGAGGCGACGATGCGTGACAGATTTTCCCTCACCGCGAGCGCGCGCCCTGCCATGGCGCAGCGCAGGCCCTCACTCCAACCCCGCTCCCGCAAGGGCGGG
>DATKFB010000396.1:0-2658 GCA_035544435.1 Polyangia bacterium | reverse complement strand
TGCTCGGAAACGGGCCACTCGGCGGCCTTACCGTCGACGCGACGGCCGCGGGGACGGCGCGCGCGTACGTCAAGAACGTCTCGGCGGGACCAGCCGCGCCCGCGGACCGGCCGCGCCTCGGGCCCGCGGTGGGGACGACGGGGATCGTCAGCGTCCTGCGCGACGTCGGCCTGCGCGAGAGCTTCCGCGGGCAGACGCCCATCGCGACCGGCGAGATCGACGAGGACTGCGAGCGCTACCTCACGACGAGCGAACAGATCGAGAGCGCGCTGCGCTGCGAGACGGTGCTCGCCGACGACGGCACGCTGACGGCGGTGGCGGGCATTCTCGTGCAAGCCTTGCCGGGCGGTCGCGGCGCCGCCGTCGTGGCCGCCGGGCGGAGGGCGCTCGCCGGGGGCGCGCTGCGACGCGCGCTCGAGCCCGGGCCCGGACGCGACGCGGGCACGCCGCTCGACGCCGGAACGTTGATCGAGGACGCGCTCAGCGACGTCCTGGGCGCGTGGCACGCCCTCGACGCGCGGCCCGTGCGCTTCCACTGCCCGTGCTCGCGCGAGCGCGCGGGCGCCTCGCTCGCGCTGCTGGGCGCGCCCGAGCTCGCGGCGATGATCCTCGAGGATGGCCGCGCCGAGGTCATCTGCAATTTCTGCCGCGCCCGTCACGAATTCACGGAGGGCGAGCTCGAGCTCATTCGCCGCGAGCTGCAGGGCACCGTCGGTCCGCCGAGCTGACGTCGCGGTCAGCGCGAGGCGGTCGCGGACTTCGGAGCGTCGATCGACAGCTGGTCGAAGATGTCGCCCTCGGCGCAGTGGATGTCGTCGCGACCGGGAGCCGTGAGCCCGCAGAACGCCTCGATTTTGAGCGAGGTCGGCCGCACGGCGACGCGCAGGAAGGCGTGGTGAATCGCGCGGAACGCCGTGAAGTCCGGCGCCACGCAGTCCTGCCAGAAGCACGCCGTGTCGGCGTGGTCGAGCTCGCCTCCGCCCGGGCCGGTCACGATGTGGACGACGTGCGTGACGGCCTTCGTGCGCTCGTAAGCGCCGGCGTGACCGCTCAGATCGAGGACGTACTTCCGCGCGCGCACGCCGAAGCCGTCGAGCAGCCGGCGCAGTCGGGGATCGCCCCCCTCGCGCGCAGACGAGAAGGCCGGACGATGGCCCATCGTGATCGTGAACGCGATGGCCGGGTCGCGCTCCGCCTCGTCGAAGAGCGGTCCGGCCTTGGCGGCCCAGTCGTCCCAGGTCGCGTCGGTGTACGGCTCCGGGTACGAGATGAAGCGGGCGTTGCCGTAGTCGAACCAGTACCAGTCCTCGCCACAGCACCCGGCCTTCGGCGCCCCGGGCGACGTCTGCGCGTGCGGCAGCGCGAAGCGACCCTTGTAGTTGCGGAGATCGTCGCGATTCTGCGTGCGCCACTCGTGCTCGCCCCAGATGGGCATGTAGGCCGCCTTGCGCGACCAGACCATGACGTCGTCGAAGTGGCGATCGACGGAAGGCTGCGAGCGGACGTCGGCGAAGGTCAGATCGCCGAGGCCGAGTACGAAGGCCGGATCCTCGAGGCTGATGAGTCGGTGCAGCGGCCCCACCTCGGGGAAGTCGACGGCGGCCCCCAGGCCCGCGACGGCGACGAAGCTGAACCCGGCGGTCCCGTGAGCGAGGGGCGCGCGAAAGAAAGATGGCACGGGAAAGCGGGGCCGGCCGATCTCGTAGCCGTACTCGACGCCGGGCTCGAGGCCCGCGACGACAGCCTCCTTCCACGGGCCGGGCCCCGAGAAGGGCCGCGGGTCGGGCTCGTGCGCCTCGATCTCGCGCGGCGCCGAGGTCCTCGACCAGATCCGCAACGTGCGTCCCGAGCCGTGCCAGCTGAAGGCCACCGAGGTCGGGCCCGTGAACGAGAAGTGCACCTCGCTCTCGTCCTCGGCGGGGCTGGCTGGCATCGGCGGCGCCGACGCATCCAGACCCATGAAGCGCGCGGCGCGCTCGCGACATCCGAGCGCGGCGCACGCCAAGACCACGACGGGGGTCCAGGCCCGCGCGCTCATCCGCACTGGCCGCGCTGACGCAAGAAATGATCGGCCAGCACGAGCGCCATCATGGCCTCGACGATGGGAACGGCGCGCGGCAGCACGCACGGATCGTGGCGACCGCGCGCCTTGATCGTCGTGTCCTTGCCCTCGACGTCCACGGTCTCCTGCTCGCGCAGGATCGTGGCCGTCGGCTTGAAGGCCACGCGCAAGACGATGTCCTCGCCGTTCGAGATGCCGCCCTGCACGCCGCCCGATCGGTTCGTGCGCGTCCGCACGCG
Source organism: Polyangia bacterium (assembly GCA_035544435.1). GTDB lineage: Bacteria > Myxococcota_A > Polyangia > Fen-1088 > Fen-1088 > DASZFV01. The sequence continues at coordinate 357 of DATKFB010000396.1, read as the reverse complement.
CCCGCCCGCGGGCGGCGGCCCGCCGGCGCCGGGCTCGAAATAGAAGGAATCGTTGTGCTGGCTGCCGAGGAGGCGCGTGCCTGCGAAGCCGCTGCCGATCTCGAAGCCCTTCGCCGCCGGCAAGGAGAGCATCGCCTTCGCGAGGTCGGCCTCGAGTCGATCGAACACGGGCTCGCCCCAGCCGACGGGCACGCCGCGCGCGACCGCTTCGACGACGCCGCCGACCGAATCGCCCGCCTTCCGCGCGCCGTCGATGAGCGTGATCATCTCCGCCGCCACGGCGGCGTCGGGGCAGCGCACGATGTTGGCGTCGACGTCGGCCGTCGTGACGCTCGCCGCGTCGACGTCGGCCTCGAG
>DATKFB010000395.1:0-2173 GCA_035544435.1 Polyangia bacterium | reverse complement strand
GGCCTCGGACTCGGCCTCGATCTGGTCGACCTTCTGGGTCATGCGCTCGAAGGTGTCGAAGGCGCTGTTGTCGGAGAGGCCGCGCATCGTGTCCTGGATGGCCTTCTGTGCCTCGGCGCGCTTTTGCCTCGCGATGAGGATGTTCTTCTTTCGCTTCGCCTCCTCGATCTTGTCGTTGAGCGTGCGCAGCTGATCCTTCAGCTTCTCGACGGCGTCCTTCTGCAGGCGCCACTGCTTCTCGAACTCGACCTGCTGCTTGTCGTGCTCGGTCTTGCGGACGAGCGCCTCCTTGGCGAGCGCGTCGTCGCCGCCGCGCACCGCCAGCATGGCCTTGCGCTCCCATTCGGCGGACAGCTCGACCTGCTCGTCCCAGTTCTTCTTGAGCCGCTTCTCGTCGGCGATCGAGACGGCGACCTGCTTCTTCGCCTCGACGAGCTGGTTCTGCATCTCGACGACGATCTGATTGAGCATCTTCTGCGGGTCTTCCGCCTTCGAGATCAGATCGTTCAGGTTCGATTTGATGAGCGTGCCGAGCCTCGAGAAAATTCCCATGGTGTTGATCCTATCGGGCGCGCGGAGCGAGGGGGGCTGGGGTGGAGGTCGAGCGAACGTCGAGGAAACGCGTCAGGTTGGGGTGGTGCTTCGTCACGGCCATCGACATGTCGTCGAGGACGGACTGGAACTCGTTGAAGTCCAGGTTCTCGAGCTCGAGGGCGTCGACGAGGACGATCGCCTCGCCCTCGATCCCGAAGGCGCCGTGCACCATCTCCGTCGTGTTGAGCTGGAGCAAGGTGCGGAAGAGCTCCTCGCGGCCCTGCGCGGGCACGTCAAGAACCTTGATTCGAAAGGCGAGCACGGGGCCCGCCATGGACACGGCGAGGCGTCCGTAGTCGCCGAGCTGAACGAGCCACAGGCCCGGCTGGACCGCTTCGTAGGGCAGGCCCGCCCGCATCAGGTAGGACTCGATGTCCTCGACGGTCTTCATGTTCCGAAAGGTTAGTCGATCCCCGCACCCCGGACAAACGCGGTGAACCACCACCCATCGACAAGGCTTCCTTGGTATGGTACCGGGGGACCGCCGGATGCTCGCCGATTCCTCTAAATTCTCGCCCACCCAGCTTCCTCGCCACGTCGCGATCATCATGGACGGCAACGGCCGCTGGGCGCAGCGCCGCGGGCTTCCGCGCGTCGAGGGGCATCGCCGCGGCGCCGTCGCCGTGCGCGATGTCGTGCGCGCCGCGCGCGAGATCGGCCTGCCGGCCATCACGCTTTATGCTTTCTCGGCGCAAAACTGGGAGCGTCCCCCCGAGGAGATTGCGACGCTCATGCAGCTCCTGCGCGACTACGTCGTCGACGAGCGCGACGAGATCATGGAGAACGACATCCGCCTCGTCGCCATCGGCGACATCGACCGCCTGCCCGACTTCGTCAAGGGGCCACTTGACGCGCTCATGGCTGAATCGGCGGGCAATCGGGCCATGACGCTCACGCTCGCGCTGTCGTACGGGGGGCGCGAGTCGCTCGTCGCGGCGGCGCAGAAGCTGGCGAGCGAGGTAGCGCGTGGCACGCTCGAGCCCGGCGATATCACCGAGCAACACCTGTCGGGCGCCCTGCAGACGAACGGCCTGCCGCAGCTCGACCTGCTCGTTCGCACCTCGGGCGAGGAGCGGCTGTCGAACTTCCTGCTGTGGGAGGCCGCCTACGCCGAGCTCTACTTCACCGACACCTACTGGCCCGACTTCGGCAAGGCCGAGCTCTACGGCGCGCTCGAATCGTTTCGCGGCCGCGAGCGGCGCTTTGGCCGCACGCGCGAACAGATTCGCAGCGCCGGGTGACGACCAACTCATGTCGAACCTCGCGCTCCGCGTGCTCACGGCCGTGGTCGCGCTGCCGCTCGTGGGCGCGCTCGTTGTGTGGCGCGAGCCGCTGGGCTTTGGCGTCCTCGTGCTCGTCGTGGCCGGGCTGGCGCTCACGGAGTACGTGAACCTGACGCTGGCGGCGGCGTCGCGGCGTCTGCGTGCCTCGGTGGTCATCGTCGGCGTGGGGCTCGCGGCGGCGCTCTATCTGCGGCCCGACTTCGCGCTCGTTTGGGTGCTCGCCGCCGTCGTGGCGGCGTCGACGGCGGTGCTGCTCGAGCCCGGTGACCTCACGGCCGCGGGGGCGCGGCTCGGCC
>DATKFB010000394.1:0-2153 GCA_035544435.1 Polyangia bacterium | reverse complement strand
TCCTTATGACCCGTTCTTCTGGTCGTACTGGCCGTACTACTCGTTCTTCTACCGAAGCTACTACCCCTCGTATTATGCAGGCGGACGGTTCTTCCGAACCTGGCGCGCGGCGCCTCCCATCAGCCGCGTTCCCGCCACGGGCTGGCGAGGGGGAGCGGTGGGCGGGTGGCGCGGCTCGCCGGCCGGAGTCTCCCGGGCGAATGGCGTGTACGGCGCGCCTGTCGGCGGTGGGTGGCGCGGAGGACCGACGGGCGCCGGGAACGCCTGGCACGGCGCGCCTGCGGCGGGCGGTGGCTGGCGCGGCAGCCCCGTGCCGAGCACCTCGTCTCCGTTGCGTGCCGCGCCCTACGGCGGCGGCTACCGTGCCGCGCCCATGGGCGGCGGCGGCTGGCACTCGGCTCCCTCGGGCGGTGGTAACTGGCACTTGCCCTCTTCGGGCGGCGGCGGCTTCCGCGGCGGCGGTGGCTTCCGCGGCGGACGACGCTGAAGCTCTCGCGCCGACGCCCAGGCTGCTTCAGCCGACGTCTCAGTTGTTGCCGTTGGGGAAGAACGAGTCGTCGAACGAGAAGCCCATGTAGCGATCGAAGGTGATCGCGAGGAAGAGATTGATCCCGAAGGCGACGACGATGAGGCCCTTGAAGAGCCGCGTGAACCGGCGGTTGCCGATGGCCAGCAGTACGACGAAGTAGACCATGTAGTCGAGGCTGAACCGGTAGCCGAACTGAATGTAGCCGGAGTTCTGGTAGAGCAGCGACGGGATCGCGGCGGCCGCGATCGTCAGCCAGAGAGGACGCGTGAGGTGGTTCCGCTCCTGCGGCATGACCGTGTAGGCGAGGTTCGGCGACGTCACGAGCAGGCTCATGCCGTGCTGGCTGATCTTCACGAACGGCGCGTGGGCCATGACGCGCGGCAAGAGCACGAGCGCCGCAGCCAGGTTGCGCGAGAGGAAGTGGTAGTTGAAGAGCCCGAAGCGGCTGATGCGCTCCTGCCATTGCACGTTGAGGAACCGGTGGCCAAACTCGAAGGGACTGCCGAAGCGCGCGTAGTTGTGCCAGGCGAGGACGACGCCGATGACGGCGGCCGGACTTGCGAAGCGCACGAGGCGCGGCGTGAGCGCGCGCCAGCCCTCGCGCGTACGCAGCGCGGGCCAGCCGCCCGACACGCGCACGGCCTCGCACAAGAAGAGTGGAACCACGAACCAGACCGGGCCACGCGTCGCGAAGCCGAGGCCGACACAGAGGCCCGCGAGCGCGGGGCGGGCCGCGTCGAGCGACGCCCAGACGTAGCCGATGGACAGTGTCACCGCGACGATGAGGGCCGTGAACCAGACCTGGCCGATGACGGCGCAGAAATAGTAGACCGAGCCGACGCCGAGCAGCGCCGTGAGCCACAGGTCGTCGCCGAGGCTGCGCCGCGAGAGCCCGCGCCGGCCGAGCTCGCGGAGCAGGAAGAAGAGCAACGCCGGGTTGAGGCCGGCCCAGAGCGCCGTGAAGAGCACGTCGTTGAAACGCAGGCCCCAAATCGCCACGAGCGGCGCCATGAGCACCGCCGGAAATGGCGGGAAGGAGACGTAGCGAATCGACGACCGCGAGACGATGTCCGACTCGGGGACCGTGACCGAGGGGCCGCGCAGTGGATAGAAGCGGTCGACGGGGCCGCCCGTGCGGCTGCCGTAGGTGCCGCGCAGCTCGCGGCCGTCCTTGAGCTTGAAGACGTCGACCTTGGCCCAGTCGTTCTCGTTCGGCGGCTGGCCCTCGAGCGCGAGGCGCCCGTGCAGCCAGCCGTCGGCCAGGTAAACGTAGTGGTTGTACATCGAGTGCCCGCGCAGCCGCCCGCCCGAGGCGCCGAGGTACGCGCCCGTGAAGACGACGTACAGGACGAGGAAGCCGCGCCATCCCGAGAGTAGCCGGGCGAGGCGCGTGGGCGGCGCGGGCGCGTCGGTCATCGATTATTGCCTCGCTGGTAGGCCGTGATGAGGGGAACGCCCTCCCGCTCGCGCACGAGGACCGGGCGGGTCGTGCCGTAGAGATCCCAGAACCAGCCCTCGTACATCGCCCAGTGCTTCTCGTAAAAGAGGATGCCCACACTCGAGCGCTCGATGCCGGGCAGCGCGTAGCCCGTGTCGCCGACGAGCAGGTCGAGGCGGCCTTCGC
>DATKFB010000393.1:0-2769 GCA_035544435.1 Polyangia bacterium | reverse complement strand
GCCGAGCCGGCCCGACGTGCCGGCGCCGACGTAGACGAGCCGCCCGCCGGCCGCGAGCTTGCTCGCGACGAGCTCGGCGGCGCGCCCGATAAGCGCGGTGCGCGCGGCGGCAGCCCGCGCGGCCCGCGCCTCCTCGCCGAGCAGGAGCGCGACGACCTTCTCGGCGGGCATCTCGTCGAGGTGCGCCGCCTCGGGGTGGACGGCCTCCGTCGGCAGCGCCCCGAAGTGCGCCCCGGGTCCCGGCTTGAGGCTGCTCGTGCGCGCGCGGGCCATTGCCGCCCATATTACGGGCACGACGCGTCCGTCGACAAATCCGGTCGGGGAACTATAGTCCCGCCCATGTCGATGTCGATGCCGCCGCCCACGCCTCGTTCGCTCGGAATCCTCTCGTCGGCGCTCGCGTTCGCGGCCCTGGCCGGTTCGTGCGCCCAGCTCGGCCTGCCGCCCCTCGCCGGGGCCGCTCCCGTGACGCCGCCGTCGGTGACCTTCGCGGGCGCGACGCTCGTGCGCGCGCCCTCGACGCGCGATCTGGCGGCACACTACTGCCCCGAGGTCGTCTCGGCGCCGCTCGGCGCGGCCCCCTTCCTGTGCCGCCAGGCCTTCGGCCCGCCGCCGCCGCCCGAGGCCATGATGGTCTCGTTCGATCTGCGCTTCCACGTCTCGAACCCGAATCAGGTCCCGCTGCCGCTCGCGAGCGCGCTCGTCGCGACGACGCTCTTCCCCGCGACGTCAGGCCAGAAGCTCGGCGCCGTGTGCGTCGCGCTCTGCGCCGACGGCGCCGCGGGCTGCACGGGCGCGCCCGCGCCCGGCGCCTGTGAGGCGTCCTCGCGCGACGTCCGCTCGCTCGGCGACTTCGTCGACAAGTCGCTGCCGCAGCTCCTCATCGCGAACGGCATCGCCCTCGCGAGCGGCGGGCCGCCGTCGTTCGCGCTGCCGCCCATCACCGCGTCGAGCCAGGCCGATGTCACCGTCCGCTACTCCTTCGGCCCCGAGCGGCTCCTCGCCGTCATGCGCGATCTCGCTGCGCAATCGATCGGCCAGCTCAAGGCCGGCCGCGCGCCTACTTTCACGATCCCCTACCGCCTCGAGGGCACGGTCTGGTTCGACGCCGGCTCAATCGGCCGCATCGCCGTTGGCTGGGGCCCCGCCGAGGGCACCTGGACGTTGCCTATGGAGGGCCTCACGAGCCTCGTGACCGCCCCCGCGATGGGCGCGCCCCCGCCGCCGAGCGGTGCGCCCCAGCCCCCGAGCGGCGCGCCGCCGGCGGTGCGGTAGCCTCCGCGCCTCTACAACGCCAGCACGGCGCGCATGTCGTAGAGGGCGGCGGGGCGGCCGGCGAGCCACAGCGCGGCGCGCACGGCGCCGGTGGCGAAGGTGTCGCGCGACGACGCGCGGTGGGTGATCTCGAGGCGGTCGCCCTGGCCCATGAAGTGGACGGTGTGATCGCCCACGACGTCGCCGCCGCGCAGCGCCTGCACGCCGATCTGCGTGGGCGGACGCGGGCCGATGTCGCCGTGGCGTTCGTAACGCGCGTCGGTGGCGAGGTCGCGGCCCGTGGCCTCGGCGAGCGCCTCGGCGAGGCGCAGCGCCGTGCCCGACGGCGCGTCACGCTTGGCGCGGTGGTGCGTCTCGACGATCTCGAGGTCGTAGGCGCGGCCGAGCGCCTGCGCGGCGTCGGCGACGAGCTTGAGCATGACGTTGACGCCGATCGAGTAATTGGCCGCGAAGACGACGGGCACCTTCTTGGCGGCCCGCTCGACGGCCGCGCGCTCGGCCGGCGCGAGGCCGGTCGTGCCGACGACGAGCGAGGCACCCGCGGCGACGGCGGCCTCGGCGTACGCCACGGTGGCCGCTGGCACCGTGAAGTCGATCCAGACGTCGGCGGCGCCCGGCGCGGGCAGGCCGGCCGCGATCGTCACGCCCAGCGCGTGTCCCGTCGCAAGCACGCCCGCGTCCTGGCCGAGGGCCGGGCTGCCGGCGCGCTCGGTGGCCACTGCGAGCGTGGCCGCGGGACCGGCGGCCACGACGGCGCGCACGAGCGCGCGCCCCATGCGTCCGTCCGCTCCCAGGATCGCGATGCGCACGATCGTCGCCTCAGAGCAGGCGGAGGTCGCGCAGCAGGCCGCGTAGCTTGTCGCGGTGCTGCTCGGCCAGTGGATAGAGTGGGGGCCGCAGCTCGTCGGCGATGCGTCCCATCATCGCCAGGGCCGCCTTTACGGGCACGGGATTCGCTTCGACGAAGAGGCCCTCGCCGAGCGGCAGGAGCTTGTAGTGCAGCTCCCGCGCCTTCTGCCAGTCGCCGACCGCGGCCGCGTCCCACATCGCGCTCATCTCCTTGGGCGCGACGTTGCTCACGACCGAGATGACGCCGCGCGCGCCCAGCGCGAAGAGCGGAAAGGCCGTGGCGTCGTCGCCCGATAGCACCGCGAGCCGGTCGCCCGTCTTCGCGATGATCTGCGACGCGCGCAGCGCCGAGGCCGTGGCCTCCTTGACGCCGACGACCTCGGGGAGCTCGCAGAGGCGCGCCAGCGTGTCGGGCAGCATGTCGCACGCCGTGCGGCCGGGAACGTTGTAGAGGACGGTCGGCAGCGGCACGGCCTGGATGACCGCTTTGAAGTGACGGTAGAGGTGGTCCTGGCTCGGCTTGTTGTAGTAAGGCGTCACGAGCAGCAGGCCGTCGGCGCCGACCTTGCGCGCCGCCTGCGACAGCTCGATTGTCTCGCGCGTCGAGTTCGATCCCGTCCCCGCGATGACGGGCACGCGCTTCTT
>DATKFB010000392.1:0-15234 GCA_035544435.1 Polyangia bacterium | reverse complement strand
ACGGCGCAGGTTCTTGAGGCGGATCGACGGCAGGACGCCCACGAGCCCCACCGAATGCTCCGCGAAGCCATCGACCTGGCGCCCTGGGTACAGCAGCACGCCGTCGCCCATGAGCGCGTCGCCGTCCCGGTTGTGGTACGTCTCGGCCGTGACGAACGGATCGAACGGCCCGTGCCCCGCGGGGTGGCCGTCGTACCAGGCCGTCGTCTCCCACAGAAACCAGCGCGCCACGCCCGCCATGTCCGCGATCCACCCCCACGTCCGCGGCGACACGGCCTCCGTGTCCGTCAGCATCGTGCCCGTCGACGGACGGTAGCCGTTGTAGATCCAGGTCTGCTTGCCGGCGGCGCGCGCGGCGGCGGCGCGCGCCGGGTCGTACGCGTCCGCTCCGATGATGGGCACGTCGACGGGTTGCACGGCGGGATCGTCGTTGCACGTCCAGGCCACGCGCACGCGGCGCGCGTTCGGGTCGCTCGCGCCCACGAGGGCCGTGCGCCAGGCGGCGCCGAGCGCCGACCGGCAGTCTTCGTCCTCGGCGTAGAGCACGACGTCGGCCTTTTCAAAGAGACCGTGCGCCGCGAGCTCGTCGGCGATCTCGTCGACCTGGGCGCGCGCCGCCGGCGTCGGCGCGCCGAGCGACCCGTACATCCCGATGACGACGATGCCGTCCCCGACCCCCTGGGCGGGACCGTCGTAGCCCGCGGCCGGCGTGTAGAGCGAGCCGTCGAGCGCGGGCAGCCGCGCCCGCACGTCGGCCGCCGAGGCGACGGCATGCAGCGCCGCCAAGCGGTGCGCGTGCAACAATCTCCAGAGCTGGCGCTCGGCGGCCTCGCCCCCGCCGACGCGGCGCTCGAGCTCCTCGCGCCCGTAATACAGCATCGTCGCCAAGGAGCGCGCGGGCAGCGTCGCGGGCCGCACTTCGAGCTCGAGCGGCAAGGTCGCGAGCATCCGCGCGCGGGCGTGCGCGACGACGGCCCAGCGGTAGACGCCGGGGCTCTGGTCAGCGGGCACCGTGAGATCGATCCAGACGATTCCGTTCTCGCGCGGCGCGACGCGCAGCGGCCACGGCGACCAGAACGGCGCCAGCTCGACGGGAATGAGCGCATCGGGCACGACGCCCGTGAAGCGCCCCGGCGCGGGCCCCGAGCCCGACGCCCAGGCGAGAGTGTGGTCCGTGCCCCGGCTCGAGGAGTGGCGTTCGATCGCGAAGAAGTGCTCGACGAAGCGGTCCGCGCGGATGGCGGCGGCGCGCGGACCCGCGAGCGGCACGAGCTCGACGGTGACGCCGTCGAGGGGCGCCTCGCCGGCCTCGACGACGACCTGAAACGACACGACCTCGTCGCGCAACGCGAACAGCCTGATCGGCTCGCCGGGCCGCCACACCGGATTGTCGATCCCGGCCGCGAAGGGCAACCCGGTGGCCGTGCGCCCGACCCGCTCGCCGTCGTCCACGGCCCACACCGTCACGGCGCGCGCCGGCGCGGCGACGCCCAGCCCGAGCACCACCGTGACGACGCCGACGACGCCCCGAAACATCACCGCCACACCATAGCAAGGCGCGCGGGCGCCGGACTCTTTACGGCCTGCCGCGCGGCGGGATACGATACCGGCATGCACGAGCCGTCGACCCTGGCACGGCTGTCCATTCTGTTGCTGACGCTCTTGGTAAGCGTGCTCGGCTGCGGCGCCAAAGGAGGCGGCGGCACGTCGCCCCCGAGCACCTTCGACGGGCCGCCCCCGGCCACGGGCGGCGGCGCGTTCCCGCCGGGCGCGGGCGGCGTCACCTTCCCCTGGCCCGTGTTCGACGGGACCGTGCCCGACGTCCCCGAGGCCGCGGCGCCTTCCAAGACCTGGTACGTCGACGCCGTCCACGGCGACGACAAGAACGACGGCACGACGTTCGCGACGGCGAAGAAGACGCTCTCGGCGGCGTACCTCAACGGGGCCGTGCAGGCTGGCGACACGATCCTCCTCGGCGGCGGCGTCTACCGGGAGTACGTCGCCTGGTCGAACGGCCCGTCAGGCAAAGCAGGGGCGCCCCTCACGATCGGCTCCTACGGCCGCGGCACTGGGGCGCCCATCCTCGACGGCGGCGTCAAGCCCAACACGTGGACGCGCACGACGAGCAACGGTCGCACGACCGTGTGGCAGACGCCCACGGCGGGCCTCGCGGAGATCAGCGCCAAGCAGCCCGTGCTCGGCGTCTACGTCAACGGGCCGAAGGGCGAGTTCGCGCTCAAGGAGGTCTTTCACACGATCCTTCTCAGCGACAGCACGCCGCGAGGCCAGCTCTCCCAGAGCTTCGCGCCGTTGCCGCCCGTCGAAACCGGGGCCGACATCAAGGACGGCAGCAACAAGTGGTACCAGGACACCGCGGCCGGCGTGGTCTACGCCGACTTCGGCGGAACGCTGGGCGGCGACGATCCGAACACGGCCGACATCTCGCTCCTCTTCGACAGCGAGAACGGCGGCGGGGGGCATCGCCTGCTGATTTATCTCGGGCCGGGACACGACTACTTCAAGTTCGTGGGCCTCACGATCCGCGCGGGCTCATGGTCGGGCGTCTACACCGTATCGAACGGCCACACGTTCGATCACTGCGACTTCAAGTTCAACGGCGGCGCCGCCCTCCTCTTCGCCCAGACGTCCAACGCGCCGGGCAGCGGCAACGTCGTCACCAACTCACGCGTCTGGATGAACATCCTTCAGAACTGGCCGCGCTTCAACAACGGCTACACGTCGGGCGGTTGGCCGGCGGCCATCGACTGGTCGACCCAGAGCAACGGCCTCGCCGAGGGGAACGTCGTGTACCTGAACGGCGGCGAGGGCCTGACCGTCGGCAACTCCGACATCGCGGACATGCCGAGCGTGAACAACGAGGTCCGCCACAACATCATCTTCGACAACTTCTCGGTCAATCTCTACGTCAACAACGTCCAGAACGTCAGGATCGAGCAGAACTTCGTCTTCCAGCACCCGCGCGACGAGGGCCAGACCTTCGATGGCTTGTTCGAGATGTCGCCGAGCTTCAACGGCGACTTCGGCAAGCGCGTCACGCCCAACAACCTCAACCTCGGCGACGAGCCCGGCTCGGCCACCGATCACCAGGCCCACCTCGCCAACATCACGGTCGTCAACAACATCTTCGCGGGCGGCAAGTTCGGCTTCGTCGACTACGACGACGGGACCTCCGGGCCGAGCCATCACGGGCTCAAGAACTGCACGATCGCCAACAACACCTGGGTCCTCGGCGCCGAGCCCGTGCCCGGCCAGCACTCGTTCGTGTGGATGCACGCGATCGATCCGGCGCTGGGCCCCGACCAGAGCGCGAACAGCATCCTCCAGAACAACGTCTTCGCGACGGCAACGCCCATCGATTGGTTCGTGCGCGCGGCCGACGCCGACGGACGCGGCATCGACGCCGACTACAATGTCTATTCGGGACCTGGGACCTGGGCCAACGGACCGCTCGGCATGATGGACTTCGCGACCTGGAAGACGGCTCACCCGAACTGGGACGCGCACAGCGTTCAAGCGGACGCCCAGCTCACCGACCCCGGCGAGTTCAACCAGACCATCGCCCAAAAGCTCGTCTACGACTGGTCGAAGGCGGCGCCCAAGGCCGGCTCACCGGCGCTGGGCAGCGGCAAGACGGGCCTCGCGGCCGTCACGACCGACTTCACGGGCGCGGCCCGGCCCGCCGGCTCCCCAGACATCGGCGCCATCGCCGCGAAATGAACGCGACGTCGCCGCCGCCATTGCCGCCGCCGGCTCGAGCACGATCCAGAACCCGAGCCACGACAAGAGCTCCGGCGGCACAGCGCGGAACGAGCTCGGGAGCGCCGGCAGCAGCGCCTCGATCTGCGCGTGCGGCAGCTCGGCCGTCGGGACGAGCTTCTTGATGACGAGCCCCGCGCGCCGCGCGAGCTCCTGATACGTGTCGACGCGCCACCGGTTCGGTCGGCCCTTGCGGCTGTACATGAGGTCGTAGAGCCGGTCCGGCCATGTGAGAAAGTCGAGCGGCCGATCGCGGTCGAGCCCGTGGCTGCCGAGGTCGACCTTGTGCACGGAGACGCCTCCCGGCTTGAGGGCGCGCGCGATATCCTCGATCGTCTTATCGAGGTGGTTGACGAGCGCGAGCACCGATCGCGAGATGATGAGATCGTAAGCGGCGCGTCGCCCCGAGAGCCCGTCGGGGTTCACCTGATAGGAGATCACCTCGGGCCGAAGTCCGCTCCTCGGGTTCCCGACCTCGTTGAAGGCGCCGGCGGCCCGCGCGCGCTGCGCGCCACGAAGACCGTCGAGGAGCGCGCCATAGACTTCGATGCTCCGCTCCGAGAGCTTGTGAACCGGGAAGCGATCGACGCAATGAACGGACGCGGCGCCCTCCGCGTAGAGCAGGAGCGCGACGCCGAGCGTGTCGCCCGGCCCGTATTCGAGCACGGTCTTGCCGCGGAGGAAGGTCGCCGCGTCGCCCTCGTCGACGCCGAGCTCGACGAAGAGGTCGCGTGCACACCCGCGAAAGTAGGCCGCCGCCTCCTTTGGCCGCATCGCCTTCGCCCCGCGCCCGCTGCGGTCGCCGAGCTTGAGATAGAAGGGGAACCGCGCTACCTGGTTGGTGAGCGCGGCGCGCAGGAAGAGCGCCACATCTCTTGGTCGATTCTCCGTGTACATGGGACCCGAAGAACATAAGTCCGGATCGGCGGCTCGCCTGGACGCGGCGACGAATACGACAAAAAATGCGCGAACAAAGCGCGAGGATGCGTCGAGCGCCCGCGTTGACCGTGTCGAGGCCAGTGACTATCATCTTGGGCCCGTGAAGCTTGCCGTCGTCGTCTCCCAGTTCCCCTGCAGCGACGAGGTCTTCATCCTCCGGGAGCTGCGGGCGCTGGCGCAGCGCGGCTTCGATCTGCGCATCTTCTCGCTCAAGCCGCCCTCCGAGGCGCCGCTGCACGCCGAGGCCGCTCCCCTGGTCCCTTCGGCGCGTTACTCGCCCTTTCTCTTCTCGTCGGACGTCGTGCGTCGGAACCTCCAGCTCCTCGTACGCGAGCCCGGCCTTTACGCGCGGCTCCTCGGCACGATCGTGCGCGAGACCTGGCGCAGCGCGCCCTTCCTGTGGCGCTCGCTCGCCGTGTTTCCCGAGGCCGTGCGCTGGGGCATGGAGCTGCGCGAGGAGCCCGCCGATCGCATTCACGCCCACTGGGCCACGCACCCCACGACGGCCGGCTGGGTCATGAGCCAGATCGCGAAGACGCCCCTCAGCATGACGGCGCACGCTCACGACATCTACCTCGACCAGGCCATGCTGGCGTTCAAGCTGCGGCAGGCCGTGGCCGTGCTCACCTGCACGGGCCAGAACCTCGCCTTCCTCAAGAAGCTGGCGCCCGAGCTGCCCGACGGTCGGATCCGCCTCTCGTACCACGGCCTCGATCTCGACGTGTACCGGCCGCCCGCCGCGCCGCCGGCGACGTTCCGCATCTTATCCGTTGGGACGCTGCTGCCACGCAAGGGCTTCGACACGCTGCTCGACGCCTGCGCGCTCCTGCAGCGCGACGGCGTCGCCTTCGAGTGCACGATCGTGGGCGACGGGCCCATGCGGATCGAGCTCGAGCAGCAGGCCGCCCGTCTCGGGCTCGAGCGCGTAACGTTCCTGGGCAAGCAAAGCCAGGAACGCCTGCCAGAGATCTATCGCGGGTCCTCCGTCTTCGTGCTCGCCGCCGTGCACGGCCAGCCCTCGGCCGCGGCCACACACCGCCCGGGCGCGTCCGACCTCATCCACTTCGGCATTCCGAACGTAATCCTCGAGGCCATGGCCTGCGGGCTGCCCGTCGTCACGACTCGGCTCGCGGCGCTCGTCGAGATCGTGCTGGAGGAGGAGCACGCCCAGAACGCCATTTACGTTCCCGAGCGTGACGCCGCAGCCCTAGCGGCCGCGCTCGCGGGCCTGGCCTCGGATCCCGGCCGCCGCGCCGCCATCGGCACGCGCGCGGTCGCGCGCATCCGCGCCGGCTTCGACATCGGCGTGACGAGCGGCGAGGTGGCCGCCGCGCTCGGCGCTCCGTCTCACCCTCCGTCATCGACGAGAGCCGCCATCTAGCATGAGCGGCTCCCCTCGCCGGATGAGCACGTGAGCGCACAGTATCTCGTTCGCTTCGACGACATCTGTCCCGGGATGAGCTGGCAGGTCTGGCGCGACGTCGAGGCCATCCTCGTCGCCGCCGACGTCAAACCGATGCTCGCGGTCGTTCCTTCGAATCAAGACGCCAAGCTGAACGTCGGCGCGCCCGAGGAGCGTTTTTGGGACCTCGTGCGCGCCTGGCAGAAGCGCGGCTGGACGATCGGCCTACACGGCTACCAGCACCGCTACGTCACGAAGGACGCTGGGCTCGTGGGGCTGAATGCGCGCAGCGAGTTCGCCGGCGTCCCCGCCCCCGAGCAGGCGAAGAAGCTCAAGGCGGCCGTGGAGATCTTCCACCAGGAGTCAGTGAGGCCCGAGGTGTGGATCGCGCCCGCGCACTCTTTCGATGACGCGACAGTCGCGGCGCTGAAGGAGCTGGGGATCGGCGCGATCTCCGACGGCTTCTACCTATCCGCGCACCGGGACGCACGCGAGATGGTGTGGATTCCTCAGCAGATATGGAGCTTCCGGCATCGGCCGTTCGGCTTGTGGACGGTCTGCTATCACATTAATTCCTGGAAGGCAGCTGACATTCGCAGATTCGAGAGAGACGTCGCGACATATCGCGACTCGATCATTTCCATCAAGGACGTCCTCGCGGCGCCGATGATCCGGCGCAAGGGCTGGCACGATGACTGGATCTCGCGGGCCTTTCTTGCGACGCTACGCTCCAAGCGTTGGGTCAAGAGCCATCTGGAGTGAAAACAACCGCGGAGGTCTCGCGATGAAACACTGCCTCAACCTTGTCCTCGTTCTCTCAGTCGCCGCCTGCTCGGGCGCAGAGACCGCGGACAGGGCCGACGCAGGCAGCAGGGCGGCCGGCACGACGGGCGCCGCCGGCCCGACCGGCACCGCAGGCAAGGCAGGCGCGGCCGGTTCGACGGGCGCCGCCGGCCCGACCGGCGCCGCAGGCAAGACAGGCAACGCGGGCGCGACCGGGGCGGCGGGCAACGTCGGCACCGCGGGCAACGTCGGCACCGCGGGCAAGACCGGCGCCGCGGGCGTGACGGGGGCAGCCGGCATGAGCGGCCCCGGCATGAGCGGCCCCAACGTCACCTACACGTGCGCGCGCGAGCTCCACGTCGCGACGACGGGAAGCGACACGAATGACGGCAAGGCCGCGACGCCGCTGCGTACGATCTCGAAGGTCACCCCCATGGCGCAGCCGGGCGACTGCATCCTCGTGCACGCGGGCACCTACGCCGAAACGGCAACGATCACCTTCGCCCACGACGGCACCCAGACGGCGCCCATCGTGTTGCGCTCGGCGGACGGTCATCTGGCCGCCATCATCGATGCGAAGAACGACCGCCCTGGCCCGACGGTCTTGGTCCGCAACGACTACGTGATCATCGATGGCTTCGAGTTCCGCAACAGTCCCATGGACACGCAAGAGCAGGCGATCCACTTTGACGGCCTGAATCAAGGCAAAGGCAACGGTTCCGTCCTGCGCAACTGCAAGGCCACGGGCGGCTACGACACCATCAAGCTCAACCAGGCGAGCCAGGGCATCACCGTCGAGTACAACGAGTTCTACGGGACGTTCGCCCACCTGCCCGTCAGCCTCACGGGCGCGAACGGCCTCGTCTTTCGCGCCAACTATTGCCACGACTGGACGCTCAACGGCGACGGCGCCATTCAGCTCAAGGGCGGATCGCACGACGTCCTGTTCGACGGCAATCGTTTCCAGGACATCCACACGGACGCCGGCACGATCGCCCTCGGCGATGGCTGCGATTCGACCTGCGACATCGATCCCGACCACTACGCCGCGGTCCGCGTGCGCGTCATCAACAACGTCTTGCTGCGCGTCGGCCGCGGGTTCGACGTCCAGGGCTGCAAGGACTGCGCGATCCTCTCGAACACGATCGTCGACAGCGGCCAGAACAACGTGATCTTCAAGCTCACGTCGGCGGCCACCAACGGCGTGACGCGGGCCACGGTCAACGCGCGCATCCTGGACAACCTGATCTCGAACGCCGCGGGCGACGGCGGCAACGTGATTCAGATCAACTCGCCCGCGGAGATGGGGCTCCAGATGGACTACAACCTCGTCTGGAACGCCGGCACC
Source organism: Polyangia bacterium (assembly GCA_035544435.1). GTDB lineage: Bacteria > Myxococcota_A > Polyangia > Fen-1088 > Fen-1088 > DASZFV01. The sequence continues at coordinate 6,985 of DATKFB010000392.1, read as the reverse complement.
GCCATCTCGTGGGGCGATGGGCACCCGGCGAGCGCCGACACCCATTCGATCTCGAAGGACCCGAAGATGACCGGCGTCTCCCCTTACACGCTCGCGACGGGCAGCCCCGCGCGCGCGGCCGGCATCAACCTCGTGACCGACGTGCCCGACGACTTCATGGGCGCGCCTCGACCCGCGACAGGCCTTTTCGACATCGGCGCCTTTCAGTCGCCGTGAGGTCCGCCTACTAAATCCCGGTCTCTTCGAAGAGCTCGAGGTAACGCCCCGCGATCCGCGCCGGCGTCAAGTCACGGACCTTGGCGGTGGCACGCTCCGCCTGGCTCCGCGCCCCCGCGGGATCGCGCAAGACCCCCAGAATCCCCTCGGCGACGCCACGCGCGTCGCCGACGGCCACGAGGCGGCCGAGCGCGCCGCCGTCGAGCAGCTCGGCCGCCGCACCCACGCGCGTGCTCACGACGGGGACGCCCGCGGCCATGGCCTCGAGCACGAAGTTGGGCATGCCCTCCGACGAGGAGGTCAGGACGGCCACATCGAGACCCGTGATGACCTCGCGTCCGTCGAGCGTGCCGGGGAAGAAGACCTTCCCGTCGAGGCCGAGCTCGCGCCGGAGGGTCTCGAGCCGACCGCGCGCCGGTCCCTCCCCCCCGATGACGAAGCGCGCGTCGGCCCGCGCGTCGACGACGTGGCGGGCGGCGCGCAGAAGCGTGGGCAGATCCTTGACGTCGACGAGGCGGGCCAACGTGCCCACCATGGGTCGACCGTCGGGTTGACCGCCCGATCGAGCGCCCGGTCGAGTGTCCGCTCCCGCGCCGCTCGCGCCCGACACGACGATGGCGTCGAGCCGCGCGCGAGAGGACGCCCGCGGCTCTGGAGCGGTGGCCTCGACGGCGTTCGGGATCACGAGCATCTTGTGCTTGGGGATGATCCCGCGCGCGACGACGGAGTCGGCCGTCACCTGCGAGTTAGCGACGACCCAGCGGCTGCGCGACGCGAGGACGCGCTCGACGCCCTTCATGACCGCCGCGACGGCGCCGGCCGAACGCGGCAGGTACCCAAGGTTGCGGATGCACGAGACCGAGGGCGCGCTTCCCCTCGGCCAGCCCGCGAGCCGCGTCCAGAGGCTCGCCGTATAGCCGAAGGTCAGCACGCGCCAGTCGCGATCGGACGCGAGGAGTTGCCCCAGCTGGAAGAGGAACCGCGCGTCGAAACCGCGGCCTTTCCGGACGAGGCGCGTCGTGACCCCGGCCGCCTCGAACGCAGGACGCAGGTTGGCGTTCTCCTCGCGAAAGTACGCCACCGTGACGGCGTGCCCGGCCTCCCTCAACGCGCGCGCGAGCACGAGGATCTGACGCTGCGAGCCGCCGACCTCGAGCTCGTCGATGAGGAACAAGATGGGCTTCTGCATCACGGCCTGACGCCGGCGCCGCGTGGGATCGCCCCTACCACCGCGCACGGATGGATGTACAATCGGCCTGCCTCCGTGAGATCAGTTTTTGCCTGAAGATCGACCCATTGTCGACGACTCTCCATGATCGATTGCGGCCGATGCGGGATCCGAAACTCCGACGAGCTTTTCTTTTGTAAGTCGTGCGGGACACGCCTGGTCTCGTCGGACGTCCTGCCCGACGACGCCAAGCAGGCCGGCATCGCGGATCTCCGCTCCGTCGTGGAGCGCATCGTCTCGGCGCGGCTCGTCGACGTGGGACCGGCGCCGGCGGCCTACTTGCCTCCCCGCCAGACCGACGGGGCGAACTTTCGCCTCGTGTCGATCAGGGCGGACGGCTCCGACGGAGAGATCCACGTCATGGGCGCCGGGCCCGTCGACATCGGCCGCACCTTCGGGAACCTGGTCTTCGACGATCCGTTCCTCGCGAGCCGGCACGCCCGCATCGTCGCCACGGCGGCCGGCCGCGTCCTGAGCGCGCTCGAGCGGCGAAACGGCGTCTACCGGCGGCTGCGCGCCCCGATGCCCATCTCCGACGGCGACAAGATCTTGATCGGCCAGCAACTCTTGCGCTTCGAGGTTCTGCCCGAGCTCGAGCGTTCGGTGGCGGCCAGCCTCGAGAACGGCCAGGTCGTGTTCGGGAGCCGCTGCCGACCCTCGTGGGGACGCCTGCTGCAACTGACGCCCGCCGGGACGCCGCGCGACGTCTACCACCTCGGCCGCGGTGAGGTCGTCATCGGCCGCGAGAAGACCGACCTCGTGTTCTCTGACGACGAGCTCATCTCGGGGCGGCACGCCAAGCTGACGCTCTCCGGCGGCCAGATCGTCCTCGAGGACATCGGGAGCATGAACGGCACGTTCCTGGCGCTGCGCGAGCCGACGCTGCTCGCCTCCGGCGACGTCATCCGCATGGGCAACAAGGTCTTCCGGTTCGAAGGCGCGTGAGGCGCGCGCGCCGGCCCCGCGGCCTCGCGCGCGGCGACACTGCGGGCTAACCTCCGCACGCGTCATGCCGCCCGCCGAGGTGTCCGTCGTCATCCCCGTGCACAACCGAGCGCCGCTCATCGCGCGGACGATCGACTGCGTCCTCGCGCAGACCTACCCGCACTGTCACATCATCGTCGTCGACGACGGCTCGACGGACGGCACGGCCGCCGTCGTCATCGAACGCTACGGGGGCAACGCCCGCGTGCGACTGCTGCGCCAGGCGAATCGGGGCGTCTCGGCGGCCCGCAACGCCGCGCTGGCCGTCGCGACCGGTGACTACGTCGCCTTCCTCGACTCCGATGACGTGTGGCGGCCCTGGAAGCTCGCCGTTCAGGTCGCGTGCCTCGACCGCCTGCGGGCCGAGGGCGTCGGCATGCTCTGGGGCGACATGGACCTCGTCGACGAGGCGGGCGCCGTCACCCTCGCGAACGCCAACCGCAAGTGCTACGGCGCCTACAGGCTCTTCACGATGGGGGAGATGTTCTCGTCCTCGGCCACGCTCGAAGAGCTCGTGCCGGGGGTCGCGCCGCCGGTCCCAGGCGTCCGCGTCTACTGGGGCGACGTCTATCGCTGCATCGCCATGGGGAACCTCTGTCCCACGCCCTCCGTGATCCTCACGCGGGAACGGGTGCGCCAGGTGGGCGGCTTCGACGAGAGCATGCGCACTGGCGAGGATCACGCCTACCACCTCCGGACCTGCTCGTTCGGGCCGGCGGCCTTCCTCGACGTCGCGACCTTCTCGTATCGCAAGGGGGCCGTCGATCAGCTCACGGCGCCGGCGTACCAGCTGCTCATCGCCGAAAACGGGCTCAAGACGATCGAGGCGACTCTCGCGCGCGATGGGGCCCGCATCGATCTGCAGCGCGCGCTCGTCGACAAGAAGCTCGCCTCGACGCACGCCTGGATCGGGACGCTCATGCTCGACGCGGGCGACCACGCGGGGGCACGCGAGCACCTCGTCGAGAGCTTGCGCCGCGATCGCCGTCAGCCGCGCGTCTGGGGCATGCTCGCGGCGGCGAGCCTGCCGGCCCCGGTGACGCGCGGCCTTCGCGCGTCGCTGCGCAGGGCACGGCGACTGGCGCGCGGTTCCTCGCCTCGGGAGTGAACGCCGCCCGGCGGCCAAATTCCCGGACAAATTGCCCTAGTCTCGGGCGGCGCGTACACGCTTCGTTTCTCGACTGGCGCGCGGGATTCCCATAGAGTAGCCCGCGATGCCACCAGCGCCGAGCGACCTCACGACCCGAACGCGAGCCCTCGCCCAAGAGGTCGCCGCGAAGCACGCGGACGACGTCGACGCCAAGGCGCGCTTCCCGCAAGAGACCATCGAGGCCTTGCGCAAGACCAAGCTGCTGGCCGCGGCGGCGCCCGCCGAGCTCGGCGGCGGCGGCGCGGGCATGTACGAGCTCGCGGCCATGTGCACGGCGCTGGCCCAGGGCTGCGGCTCGAGCGGCATGGTGCTCGCCATGCACCACATCCAGGTGGCGTGCATCGCACGCCACGGGCAGTCGTCGCCCTACTTTCGCAAATACCTCCAGGAGCTCGTCGAGCGGCAGCTGCTCATCGGCTCGATCACCTCGGAGGTCGGCGTGTGGGGCGACACGCGCTCGAGCATCTGCGCGTGCGTGCGCGCGGGCGGGCGCTTCACGCTCGACAAGGACGCGACGACGGCCTCGTACGCCGAGCACGCCGACGACCTGCTCGTGACGGCGCGCCGCAACCAGGACGCGCCGCCGAGCGATCAGGTGCTCGTGCTCGTGCGCAAGGCCGATCGCACGCTCACGCGTACGACGACCTGGGACACGATGGGCATGCGAGGCACGTGCAGCCCCGGGTTCAAGATGACGTCGTCGGGTCCCGAAGAGCAGGTGTTGCCGGGCTCCTTCGCCGACGCGTCGGCGCAGACGATGGTCTCGTACTCGCACATCCTGTGGTCGGCCGTGTGGCTCGGCATCGCGAGCGACGCCGTGGCGCGCGCGTCCGCCTACGTGCGCGCCGAGGCGCGTAAGATGCCGGGCGTCGTGCCGCCCAAGGCGACGCACCTCGCGCGCCTGTCGGCCGACGTGCAGCTCCTGCGCAACAGCGTGCACGGCCAGGCGGCGGAGTTCGACGACATCATGTCGCGGCCCTCGGGCATGGAGGAGCTGCTCACGGTGAGCTGGGCCCTCAAGATGAACAACATCAAAGTGTCGTCCTCCGAGATGGCGCCGCGCATCGTCCACGACGCGCTGCAAATCATCGGCATCGCCGCCTACAAGAATGACTCGAAGTTGTCGGTGGCGCGCCAGTACCGCGACTCGCTCTCGGCGGCGCTCATGATCTCGAACGACCGCATCTTCGGCAAGACGGCCTCGCTGCTGCTCGTCCACAAGGATGATCTGTAAGAGATGGACTACGATCTCGAAAGCTTCTATCGCGGCCTCGTCGAGCACGGGCTCATCGTGCCGGTGCGCGTGCAAGGCGCGTTCGGCCGCGGCGCCGTCTTCGAGGACGTGCTCGAGCGCTTCAACGGCCTCATCACACAGCTGTCGCGCGACGATCGGGCCGAGGTCTACACCTTCCCGCCCGTGATCGACCGGACGATCATCGAGAGGACGGACTACCTCGACTCGTTCCCCAACCTCGCGGGGACGGTCTTCAGCTTCTTCGGCAAGGACAAAGAGGCCAAGGCGCTGTCGGCCAAGGTCCACGGCCACGAGCCGTGGGGCGACACGCAGGGCATGACGGACGTCTGCCTCAACCCGGCGGCCTGCTACCCGGTCTACCCCGTCATCAGCGGTACGCTGCCGCCGAATGGCCGCATCATCACGATGACGAACTGGGTCTACCGGCACGAGCCGTCGCCCGAGCCGACGCGCATGCAGTCCTTCCGCGTGCGCGAGTTCGTGCGCGCCGGCACGCCCGACATGGCCGTGGCCTGGCGCGACCAGTGGCTCGAGCGCGGCCTCGGCCTGCTGACGTCGCTGGGGTTGCCCGCGCGCTCCGACGTCGCGTCCGATCCGTTCTTCGGCCGCGCCGGGCGCATGCTCGCCGACGGGCAGAAGCAGCAAAAGCTCAAGTTCGAGGTGCTCGTGCCCGTGATCTCGCTCGAGAACCCGACGGCCGTGTGCTCCTTCAACTATCACCAGGATCACTTCGGTCACGTCTTCGACATCAAGACCGCCGACGGCCAGACGGCCCACACAGCCTGCCTGGGCTTCGGCCTCGAGCGCGTCGTCATGGCGCTGTTCAAGACGCACGGCTTCGTGACCGAGAAGTGGCCCGTGCCCGTGCGCGCGCGCCTTTGGCCGTGAGCCCGGAATCGTGTCAGCCTTCGGGCGTGAGGCCGGGAGCATGAGCCGCGTCGTCGTTCTCCCCACGCTCGAGGCGGCCGGCTACCGCCGGCACGCGCTCCACGCCGACGAGCGCGTGTGGGTCGAGAAGAACTGCTACATCGACATCTGCATCGAGGTCGTCCACGCGCTCGGGCTCGAGCCGCTCGCGATGCTCCCCTTCGTCGCCGCCATCGACTTCGAGGGCGACCAGTGGACCTTCTTCAAACCGCCGCACGACGAGCTGCGCGAGCTCTACGGCCTCGACTTCCAGGAGCTCAACGTGTGGCGGCCGCTCGCCGACCACGCGCAGGAGCACCTCGCCGCGGGCAAGCTCATCAGCACCGAGGCGGACGCCTTCTACCTGCCCGACACGGCCGGGACCGATTACCAGCGCCAGCACACGAAGACGACGATCGTCATCCAGGACTTCGATCTCGAGCACCGCCGCCTAGGCTACTTCCACAACGCCGGCTACTACGCCCTCGAGGGCGACGACTTCGCGCACTTGTTCCGCGTCGGCTTCGCGCCCGACCCGACGTTCATGCCGCTCTTCGCCGAGGTGGTGCGCATCGATCGCCTCGTGCGGCGGGCGCCGGACGAGCAGCGCGCGCTGTCGCGCGCGCTGCTGGGCAAGCACGTCGCGCGGCGCCCGAGCGACAACCCCATCGCGCGCTTCGGGCAGCGCTTCGCCGCCGACCTGCCGTGGATCACCGGCGAGGGGCTGGCTTTCTATCATGCCTGGGCCTTCGCGACCGTGCGCCAGCTCGGCGCGGGCTTCGAGCTCGCGGCGCTGCACCTCGAGTGGCTGGGCGACGACGGCCTCGCGCCCGCGGCGACGGCCTTCTCGGCGCTGAGCCAGACCGCCAAGGCCTTCATCCTCAAGGCGGCGCGGGCCGTCAACGCCAAGCGCGCGCTCGACGCGCGGCCCATGTTCGACGAGATGGCGACGGCGTGGCAGGCGGGCATGGACACCCTGACCGCGCGGCTGCCGTGACGCGGCTCGGGTTCGAAAGCCGCTTCGTGCGGCTCGAGCCGCTCTCCTTGGACCACGTCGACGCGCTCGTGGCGGCCGCCACGGCCGATCGCTCGACCTTCGAGCTCGCGCCCGTGCCGCGCGATCGCGCCGAGATGATCGCCTACGTCGCCGCCGCGCTCGCCGACGAGCAGGCCGGACGCGCGCTGCCGTATGTCGTCGTGCGGCCCTCGGGCGCCGGGCAGGTCCTCGGCTCGATCCGATTCATGA
>DATKFB010000391.1:0-2133 GCA_035544435.1 Polyangia bacterium | reverse complement strand
CGCCTCCGTGCGCCATCACCTCGAGACCTGTCCCGCGTGCGCGCGGCGGCTCGACGAGCTCGGCGCCGTGACGCGCGCCACCCGCGCGCTCGACCCGCCCGAGCCGCCGCCCACGCTATGGCCCTCCATCGATGGGGCCCTCGCGCGGCAGACGCGCGCCGAGCGGTGGTGGCCGTCGTGGCGGCCGTTCGGGATCGGCGCACTCGCGGGCGCGGCGGCCGCGGCGGCGCTCGTCCTCGTCTGGGGCGCGCGGCCCGCGAGCCCACTCGGCAGGCACGAGGCCGCGCCGGCCGCTTTCGAGGCGGCGCGCGTGTCGGGACCCGGCGGCGCGCCGCCCGTCGCGACCGATCCGCTGCTCGCCGAGGCCGAGCAGGAGTTCGCGCGCGCGGGCGCCGTCTACGAGCGGTCGATCGAGAAGCTGCGCGGCCTGCTCACGCGCGAGGAGGCGCGCTGGTCTCCCGACGTGCGCGCGCGTTACGTCGAGCGGCTGGCGCGCCTCGACGACGCCATCGCGCGCTCGCGCGAGACGGCGCGCCGCGCCCCCGGCGACAGCGAGGGCAACGAGCAGCTCTTCGCGGCGTATCAGCAGAAGATCGCGTTCCTCACCGAGACGGTCCACCGCGGCGGCGGTTGGGCGCCATGACGCGCCTGCGGGCGGCGCTCGGCCTCGTGGCGTCCCTCGCGGCGCTCGCGCCCGCGCGCGCCCTGGGGCGGCCGGCCGATGACGCCGGCGCCGACGACGGTCGCCCAGGGGAGGTCGCCGCCTTCACCGACCGCCGCGAGATCATCGTCCCCGTGGCGGCGGGCAGCGTCGAGGTCATGCGCATCGACAACCCCATGGGGCGGGTGGAGATCCGCGGCGGTGGGCGGGCCGACGTCATTCACATCGTCGCGCAGAAGCGCGCCGTGACCGCGGAGGCGCTCGGCCGCTTGCGCGTGCACTACGTGGCCTTCCAGAGCGGCGAGGTGCAGCTCGACACGCGCGTCGAGCTCGAGGGCCGCGAGCGCTCGGTACCGCTCGGCGGCAGCGGAATCGATCTCGTCGTCGAGGTGCCCTCCGACGTCGCCGTCGAGGCCAAGACGTTCGGGGGCGACGTCACGGCGTCCGGGCTGCACGCCGGCGCGCGGCTCGAGACGACGGGCGGGCGCATCGGCATCAGCGACGTGCGCGGCCCCGTCGTGACGCGACAATTGCGCGGCGGGCAGAGCGTCTCGGGCGTCGACGGCGACGTCGATCTCGACGGCATCGAGGGCGACATGGATCTGCGCCGCCTCGTGGGCGGGCGCGCCTCGGCGCGCATCGTCGACGGCAACATCCGCGCCGACGACGTGCGCGCCTCTTGGGTGCACCTCGAGACGACGACGGGCGAGGTCGTGCTGCTCGGGCCACTGCGCGCTGGCGCTCACTATGATCTGCGCAGCTACGCCGGCGACGTGCGCGTCCTCGCCGTGGGGGAGCTGCCGCTCCTCGAGCTGCGCGCGCGCGCGTCGGCGCCCGTCGCGACGGCCTTCGCGCTGCGCGGCGTGCGCCACCAGGGCGAGTGGTTGCGCGCCGAGCTCGGAGGTGCCGGGACCGGAGCCCCGCGCGCGCGGGCCGCGCTGCTCGAGGTCTCGTCGGTGCTCGCGCGCGTCATGATCCAACCGAGCGCCGCCGCGGGACCGAGCGCCGCCGAGCTGCCAGGCGCCGCCAAGCTCCACTGACCCGGGCGCGATCGCCGAATCGGTGTTACTGTAACAGCCCAGGGGGCGATGCGGATCGGGATCTTCTCCGACACTCACGCGAACATCGAAGCGCTCGACGCGGTCATCAAGGCCATCGACGCCGAGAGGGTCGACCAATACGTATGCTTGGGCGACACCGTGGGTTACGGCGCGAGCCCCAACGAGTGCTGCGCGCTCGTGCGCTCGAAGGCAGCTCACACCATCCTCGGCAACCACGACGCCGCCGTCGCGGGCCGTATGGACTATTCGTACTACTATCACGCTGCGCGCCACGCCCTCGACCTGCACGCGCGCCAGCTCAAGCCCGAGCACATGTCGTGGCTCAAGCAGCTCCCGTACGAGGTCCGCCAGGGCGAGGTCCACTTCTGCCACGGCTCGCCCCTCAACATCGAGGACTTCGACTACATCTTC
>DATKFB010000390.1:0-13610 GCA_035544435.1 Polyangia bacterium | reverse complement strand
CCCGCTGGGGCCAGCGGCGTCTCCGCGGGCGCGCTGCGGGATGAGGCGCGGCGCGCCGGCTTCCAGGCTTTCGTGCTCGAGGGCTCCTTCGACGATCTGTCAGCGGAGGTCGACGCGGGACATCCCGTGATCGTCGGTCTGGTGCGGCTCGAGCGCGAGCTCCGGACGGCGCACTTCGCCGTCGTCGTCGGACACGACGCGAAGGCGCGGCGATGGCTCGTGGCCGACCCGGCCCTGGGTGTCCTCGCGCTCGGCCGCGACGCGCTCGAGGCCGACTGGGCGCGCGCCGGGTGGGTCACGCTCGTGCTGGCGCCGAACGCGGAGGCGCGGGAACCCCGCGCCGCCCTCTGAGGCCCCCGTGAGTCGAGCCCCGACAGGCGTCGGCGGCGCGCCGCTCGCGACCTACCGCTTGCAGCTCTCGCCGCAGTTCACGCTCGCCGACGCGCGCGCTCTCGTGCCGTACCTCGACCTGCTCGGCGTCAGCCACGTCTACGCCTCGCCCCTCCTCGCGTCGCGCGCGGGCAGCACGCACGGCTACGACGTCGTCGCGCACGGCGCCATCGACCGCGCGCTCGGCACCGAGGACGACCTCGTCGCGTTCGGCCACGTCCTCGCGGACCGCGGCATGGGGCTCATCGTCGATCTCGTGCCGAACCACATGTGCATCGCCGACGAGGAGAACCAGCGCTGGCGCGACGTGCTCGAGAACGGCCAGGGCTCCGTGTGGGTCGACTTCTTCGACATCGACTGGGGGCCGCCCAAGCCTGCGCTCGCGGGCAAGGTGCTGCTGCCCATCCTCGGCGATCAGTTCGGCCGCGAGCTCGAGTCTGGGGCGCTCGCCGTCGAGCTCCACGACGGCGCGTTCCGTCTCCGGCACGGCGACCACGTGCTGCCGCTCGCGCCGCCATCTTGGCGGCTCATCCTCGAACCGCTGTGGCGCCGGGTCTCGACGCGCGCGGGCGGCGAGGCCGAGGCCGCCGTCGAGGTCGAGAGCATCCTGCGCGCGCTCGGGCACTGGCCGACGGAGCGCGTGGCGGCCCGCGCGCGCCGGCACGAGCGCGACGCGATCGTCCGGCGCCTCGCCGCGCTCGCGAGCGCCGACGGCGCAGTGGCCGACGATCTCACGGAGGTGCTCCGCGAGATCAACGGCACGAAGGGCGTGCCACGCAGCTTCGACGTGCTCGAGACCCTCGTCGAGGCGCAGCCCTACCGCCTCGCGCACTGGCGCGTGGCCGCCGACGAGATCAACTACCGGCGCTTCTTCGACATCAACGACCTCGCGGCCATACGGGTCGAGCGCGAGGACGTCTTCCGCGCGGTCCACGAGCTCCCGGCGCGCTGGGTCGAGCGTGGCCTCGTGAGCGGCTTCCGCGTCGATCACGTCGACGGCCTGCTCGAGCCCGCGCGCTACCTCGCGCGCCTGCGGGCGCTCGCGGACCGTGGTCCGACACCCGCGGCCACGATCCTCGTCGAGAAGATCCTGGCCGACGACGAGACGCTGCCCGATGACTGGCCGGTCGACGGCACGACGGGCTACGACCACCTCGCGGCCACTGCGGGCGTGCTCGTCGACGCCGACAACGCCGCGGCCGTGCGCGCCGCCTGGACGGCGGTCACTCACGAGACGCAGCCCTGGGTGGAGGTCGCCTACGAGAGCCGGCGCCTCATCCTCGAGACGGCGCTCGCGGCCGAGCTCAACGTGCTGGCGCGCCGGCTCGACGCCATCTCGGAGGACCACCGCTACACGCGCGACTTCACCTTCGCGAGCCTGCACGAGGCGCTGCGCGAGGTCCTCTCGTGCTTCCCCGTCTACCGCACGTACGTCGCGCGCGACGCCACCGAGGTCAGGCCGCGCGATCGCGACGTCATCCTGCGCGCCGTGCGCGCGGCGGCCCGCCGCAACCCGGTCGTCAACCGCTCGCTCTTCCAGTTCATCGAGGACTTGCTCCTCCTCAAAGACCCCGAGGGCCTCACGGCCGAGCAGGTCGAGGCGCGCCGCGACTTCGTGCTGCGCCTGCAGCAGCTCACGGGCCCGGTCGCCGCCAAGGGCGTCGAGGACACGGCCTTCTATCGGTACTTCCCATTGCTCTCGCTCGCCGAGGTCGGCGGCGATCCAGATCGGCTCGGGATCTCCGTGGCGGAGTTTCACGCGATCATGCGGCGGCGCGCGGCCGCCTGGCCGCACGCCCTCTCGGCGACGGGCACGCACGACACGAAGCGCGGCGAGGACGCGCGCGCCCGCCTCCACGTACTCTCCGAGGTGCCCGAGAAGTGGCGCGAGGCCGTCCTGTCCTGGCGCGCGCTCAACGCGCCCGTGCGCGCCGCCTCGGGGATTCCCGACCCGCTCACCGAGGTCTTCATTTACGCGGCCCTCGTGGGCGGGTGGCCGGGGGCGCGCCTCGCGGCCGAGCGGGACTTCGGCGAGCGCTTCTCGACCCATATCGCCAAGAGCATCGCCGAGGCCAAGCTCCACACGAGCTGGATCAACCCCGACGCGTCCTATGAAGAGGCCGTCGCGTCCTTCGTCCGCTCGGTGCTCGACGCCGGCGTGAGCGCGCCGTTCCTGGCGTCCCTCGACGACTTCGTGTCGAGCATCGTCACGGCCGGCGTCCTCAATTCTCTCGCTCAGACGCTGTTGAAGGTCGCAGCCCCGGGCGTGCCTGACATCTACTGGGGCGACGAGTCCTGGGACTTCTCGTTCGCCGATCCCGACAACCGGCGGGCCGTGGACTTCGAGCGCCGCGTCTCGACCCTCGGCGAGCTGCGCCGCCAGGCCGAGATCGACGCCGCGCGGACGACGCGCGACCTCCTCGCGCGTCCCCAGGACGGCGCCATCAAGACCTTCGTCCTTCACCGCGCTCTCGTCACGCGCGCGTCGCGCCGCGACGCCTTCGAGAGCCCCACCTACGAGGCGTGCGCTGTACGCGGTCCGCGCGAGCGCCACGTCGTCGCGTTCGCGCGGGGCGAGCCGGGCCGGCGGGTCTTCGCCCTGACGGGCCGCCTCTTCGCCCGGCTCACCGCCGACGCCGCCACGCCGGTGGGCGACGTTTGGCGGGACACGACTGCCGCTCTGCCAGCGGCCGCGCCGGGCACGCGCTACCGCGAGGCGCTGACTGGCCGCACCGTGACGCCGATGGTGCGCGAAGGCACCTGGGAGCTGGCGCTGTCAGAGGTCTTCGAGACGTTGCCGCTCGCCCTCGTCGTCGAGGAGACGCCGTGAGAGCTCGCCGTCGCATGTGGGGCGCCGAGCCCGACGAGCGCGGGGTCCACTTCAGGGTCCTCGCGCCCGGACGCGAGCGCGTCGAGGTCATCATCGGCGAAGGACCGGCGGCGCGCGCCATCCCGCTCGCCCGCGACGACGAGCCGGGAACCTGGACCGGCGTCGTGCCCGACCTGCGCGCGGGCGCCCTCTACAGATACCGCCTCGCCCCCGACGAGGAGGCCCTCGCCGACCCGGCCTCCCGCTTCCAGCCCGCGGGAGTCCTGGGACCGTCGGAGGTCATCGACCCGAGGTTCGCCTGGACGGACGCGCGCTTCCCGGGCATCCCCGCAAAGGGACGGGTCGTCTACGAGCTGCACGTCGGGACCTTCACGGCCGAGGGCACCTGGGACGCGGCGCGCGCGCACCTGCCCGACCTCGCGCGCCTCGGCGTCACCGTCGTCGAGGTCATGCCCGTGGGCGAGTTCCCGGGGAAGCGCGGCTGGGGCTACGACGGCGTCTTCTGGTTCGCCCCTTTTCACGGCTACGGCCGCCCCGACGACATGCGCCGCTTCGTCGACGACGCCCATCGCCTCGGCATCGGCGTGATTCTCGACGTCGTCTACAACCACCTCGGCGACGTCGGCAACGTCTTGCCGCGCTTCTCGCGCGACACCGTGGGCAGCAAGCCCAGCGAGTGGGGCACGGCGTTGAACTTCGACGAGGGCGCGGCGCGGCCTATGCGGGCCTTCGTCGTCGAGAACGCCGTCTACTGGATCGACGAGCTCCACCTCGACGGCTTTCGCTTCGACGCGACGCAGACCATCGTCGACAGCTCGACGCCGCACGTCCTCGCCGAGGCGACCGCCGCCGCGCGCGCCGCCGCGGGCGACAAGACGCTTTACCTCGTGGCCGAGAACGAGCCGCAAGACAGCCGGCTCGTGCGCTCGACGTCCGCGGGCGGTGTCGGCCTCGACGCGCTGTGGAACGACGACTTCCACCACGCGGCGCACGTCGCGCTCACGGGCCACGGCGAGGCCTACTTCATGGACTACACCGGCCTCGCGCGCGAGCTCGCCGCCTGCGTGCGCCACGGGTTCCTCTTCCAGGGACAGCGCTACGCCTGGCAAGACAAGCCGCGCGGCCTCCCGACGCGCGGGCTCGCCGCGCGCGCCTTCGTGATCTTCCTCGAGAACCACGATCAGCTCGCCAACGAGGGGCTGGGCGAGCGGTTGTGGACGCGCGTCGCGCCCGGGCGACTGCGCGCGCTCACGGCCCTCACCCTCCTCGCGCCGTCGACGCCTCTGCTCTTCCAGGGCCAGGAATGGAACGCCACGGCGCGCTTCGCGTACTTCGCCGATCAGGGCCCCGACCTCGCGGGCGTCGTCAAGGCGGGTCGGGCCGAATTTCTGCGCCAGTTTCCCCGCTACGCCTCGCCCGAGGCGCGCGATCGCTTCCCCGATCCCGGCGCGCCCGAGACCTTCGCGTCCTGCAGTCTCGACTGGAACGAGCGCGAGGCACCCCTCCACGCGCGCGCCTTCCGGCTGCACCGCGATCTCCTCGAGCTCCGCCGCGAGGATCCGACCTTCGCGCGCGAGGGCCTGGACGGCGTCACGGTCGACGCGGCGGCGCTCACGGACGCGCTCCTGGTCGTGCGCTACTTGGGCGCCGACCCGGGGGGCGCCGACGATCGCCTCCTGCTCGTCAACCTCGGCGTCGATTTCGAGCCGCGCTCGTCCTCGGAGCCGCTCGTGGCGCCGCCGCCCGGGCACGACTGGCAGCTAACCTGGTCGAGCGACGACCCGCGCTACGGCGGCGCGGGCGCGCGCGGGCCGCAGCCGGGCCGCGCGCTGTTCTTCCCGGGCGAGGCCGCCGTCGTCATGTCGCCCACCGCGCTGCCGGCGAGAGAGCCAGAGCCAAAGCAACCAAAGCCAAACGTTGGAGAGCCATGAGCCTGCCGCCCCGCCCGTCCGTCGTCGCCTACACGCGCGGCTCGACGCCGGCGAGCGTCCTCGTCGAGCGCGAGTGGCTCGTCGCGAACGGCATCGGCGGGTACGCGTCGGGCACGATCTCGGGCGTCATCACGCGGCGCTTTCACGGCCTCCTCATCGCGGCGCTGCGCAACCCCCTCGGCCGCACGATGATGCTCAACCGGCTCACCGACTGGCTCGTGCTGCCCGATGGACGCGAGCTCCAGCTCGGCGGAACGGGCTCGACGGCGCTCGCGGAGTTTCGCCTCGAGCTGGGCCTCCCCGTATGGTGCCTCGAGCTCGAGGGCATCCGCCTCGAGCGACGCCTCTTCCTGCCGGCGCGTCAGAACACCGTCGCCGTCGTCTACCGTCTCCTCGAGGGCCCGACCGGCCTCGGCCTGCACCTGCGCCCCGCGATCCACGTGCGCCCGCATGAGGGCTCGGTCGCCACCGACCTGCCCGTCTACACGGTGTCGCTCACGGAGGATCGCTTCGAACTCACGAGCGGCGGGCCCTACCCGCCGCTGCGCATGTACGTGAGCGGAGCGCGCACGAGCTTCGTCTTCGAGCCGTCCGAGCGGCGCCCCGTCGAGTACGCCGTCGAAGCCGCGCGCGGTTACGACTCGCGCGGCGTGCTGTGGTCGCGCGGCCGCTTCGACGTCACGCTGGAGCCGGGCGTCTCCGCGACGTTCGTCGCCTCGGCGGAGGACTGGGAGATCCTCCTCGCGCTCGATCCGGCCGAGCTGCAGGACTGCGAGCGCGACCGGCGCGTCGGGCTTCTGCGCCGCATCCCGAACGCGGGCGCCGACGCCGTCACGGACAGCCTCGCGCTGGGCGCCGATCAGTTCGTGATCTCCCCCGTGGGCCGAACGGTCGACGCCGCGCGGGCGCGCGCGCGCGGCGACAGCCTGCGCACGATCATCGCCGGCTATCACTGGTTCACCGACTGGGGACGAGACACGATGATCTCGCTCGAGGGGCTGTGCCTGCTCACGGGCCGCCACCGCGAGGCGCGCTGGATCCTGCGCACCTTCGCCGGCTACGTGCGCGACGGCCTCGTGCCCAACCTCTTCCCCGAGGGCGCACACGAGGGCCTCTATCACACGGCGGACGCGACGCTTTGGTTCTTCCACGCCCTCGAGCGCTACCTCGCCTACACGGGCGACGCCGCCTTCCTGCGCGAGCTCATGCCTCTGCTGGAGACAATCATCGCCAAGCACGTCGCGGGGACGCGCTTCGGCATCCACGTCGATCCGCGCGACGGGCTGCTCTCGCAAGGCGAGGACGGCTACGCGCTCACATGGATGGACGCCAAGTGCGGCGACTGGGTCGTGACGCCGCGGCGCGGGAAGGCCGTCGAGATCAACGCCCTCTGGTACAACGCCCTCGTCGTCATGTCCGGGTGGCTGCGCGCGCTCGAACGCGAAACCGACGCGCGCGAGGCCGAGGACCGCGCGCGGGAGGCGCGCGCGTCGTTCAACACGCGCTTCTGGCAAGACGACGGCGGCTACCTCTATGACGTCATCGACGGCCCCGAGACCAAGGCCGACCCGGCCGTGCGCCCGAACCAGCTCATCGCCTTCTCGCTCGGCCACCCGGTGCTCGACCGCTCGCGCTGGCGCCCGGTCCTCGAGATCGTCGAGCGCACGCTGCTCACGCCCGTCGGCCTGCGCTCGCTCGCGCCGGGCAGCCCCGGCTACCAGCCGAACTACCACGGCGATCTCCGCACGCGCGACGCCGCTTACCACCAGGGCACCGTCTGGAGCTGGCTCATCGGCCCGTACGTCGACGCCCTCCTGCGCACGGAGCCGGCGGCGCGGGAGAAGGCGCGCGCGTCGCTGCGAGGGCTCGCCGAGCATGCCATGCAGAGCTGCATCGGTCAGATAGCGGAGGTTTTCGACGCCGAGCCTCCGTTCGCGCCGCGGGGCTGCGTCGCGCAGGCTTGGGGTGTGGCCGAGTGGCTGCGCGCCCGTGACCGCGCGTCGGAAGCGCCACGTGCGCCCGCCCTGCCGCCGCTCGACTCCAAGGCCGAGGCTTGAGCGACGTCACCCAACTCGACGCGCACCCCGGGACGTATTTCGTTCCGGGATGCGCGTCGACCAAACGCCGCCCCAAGCTACACCGGCGCCGTCCCAACCCACGTTCGACCCAAGTTAAGATCGCGGCTCCCGCCGTCAAGCTCCGCTCACGCGGACGCCACGCGTTTGAGAGCAGACATCACGCTGTGCGTACGCTGTTGCTGCGGGTACAGCTCGCTCGAGACGAGATGGCGCAACCCCTCGTCGAGCCGCGGGAGCGCGTCCTTGTACTCCTTGAGGCCGTGGTCCTCGCCCTCCTCGAGCGTCGACACGACGGTCTTCCACCCGAGCGCCCGCGCTCCCCCCGCGACCGCTTTCGCGAACAACCCCCACGCTCCGGAGGCCCGCGCAGGCTCGCCACCCACCTGCTCGATGGCGCGGCGGATCCGTTCCACGCGCGCCTCGTGAGAGGCGCGACATTCTTGCAGATCGCCGCGCAGAGCCGGCTTGTCCTCCACGGCGGGCAGCGCCTTATCGTAACTCTCGACCGCCGAGAGCTCGCCGCGCAGGAGCTCGTTCAACGCATCGACAGTGCTGTCGTCCCTTTCAGTCCTCATTTGGTTCATCGTCTGTCCTCCCCCACGACCGATGGTTCAATCGGCGTGCCATCCGCGCGGGGCTGCCGAACGGCCCGTTCGTCGCGCGCGGGGTCACAGGTGGTGGACACGCGTTACCGTCGCGTACACCTTCCACCCGAGCGTCGCCGATGCGTCTAGAGGACATGGGGCTCATCGGTAACTGTCAATGCTCGGCGCTCGTCGAGCGCTCGGGCGGCGTCGTGTGGTGCTGCCTGCCGCGCTACGACTCCGAGCCGATCTTCTCGACGCTTCTCGACGAGGCGGAGGGCGGCCGCTTCGTCGTCGAGCCTCCCGGGGCCGAAGCCGGCCGACAAAGCTACGTCGAGAACACCAACGTGCTCTCGACGCTGTTTCGAACCGACGCGGGCACCTTTCGTGTGCTGGACTTCGCGCCGCGCTTCGGTCCTGTCGAGAACATCTTCCACCCGACGCAGCTCCTCCGCGTCATCGAGCCACTCGAGGGACGGCCGACCGTGCGCGTTCGCTTCGAGCCGCGCCTCGGATGGTCCAAGGCGCCCGCGGCCCTCGTGCCGGACGCGGGCCGGCTCCGCGTCGACGGCCTCGCGAGCCCGCTCTGGCTCGACACCGACGTCGCCGTCGACGACATCGTACACGGGCGGCCCTTCGCGCTCGCGGAGCGCCGTCGCCTCGTCCTCACCTGGGGCGCGCCCGTGGCCGAGCCCGTGGCAGCCTATGGCGACCGCGTGCTCGCGGCCACGCTTCGCTACTGGCAGACCTGGGTCAAGCACTGCAACATCCCGCCCGTCTGGCAGCAGGAGTGCATTCGCTCGGCGCTCGCGCTCAAGCTCCATTGTTACGACGAGACGGGAGCGATCGTGGCCTCCATCACGACCTCGATCCCCGAATCGCCCGGCGCGGGCCGCACCTGGGACTACCGCTACTGCTGGCTGCGCGACGCGTCCTACGTGCTGAGCGCGCTGCGCTTGCTTGGCCACTTCGAGGAGCGCGAGGGCTTCGTGAAGTACCTCCTGCGCATCAGCGCCAACACGCCCGACCTGCGCTTCTCTCCGCTCTACCGCGTCGACGGGACGAGCGATCTCGAAGAGCACATCCTCGACGGATGGCCCGGCTTCGGAGGCGAGCGGCCCGTCCGCGTGGGCAACGACGCCGTCCGCCACACGCAGAACGACATCTTCGGCGAGATGCTCCTCGCACTGTCGCCGCTCTATCTCGACGATCGCTTCGCCGACGAGCGGTCGCCGGAGACGCTCGCGCTCCTCGAGCGCCTCGCCGGCCAGGCCCAGGCCGTCGTGGGAACGCCCGACGCTGGCATCTGGGAATACCGCACGGAATGGCAGCCCCAGACCTTCTCGAGCCTCATGTGCTGGGCGGCGGCCGATCGCATGGCGCTCATCGCCGCGCGCCACGCGCCCGCGATGCGCGCGCGCTTCGAGACGGCGGCGGCCGAGATCCGCGCCCGCATCGTCGCCGAGGCATGGAGCGAACGGCTCGGCGCCTTCGCGGGCGCGCACGGCGGGCACGATCTCGACGCCTCTTTGCTCCAGATGGCGCCGCTGCGGTTCCTTCCCCCGAACGACCCGAAGCTCGTAAGCACCGTCGACGCCATCCGCGCGACGCTGACGCGCGACGGATGGCTCTATCGGTACGACCTCGACGACGGTTTCGGCCGGCCCCAAGTGGCCTTCGTGCTTTGCACGTTCTGGTTGATCGAGGCGCTCGCGACGACCGGGCGCCTCGACGAGGCGCGCGCCCTCATGGAGCGCGTGCGCGCCGGGATGTCACCCCTCGGCCTGCTCGCCGAGGACTACGCGCCCGCGGCCCGCCAGATGTGGGGCAACTTCCCCCAGGCCTACTCCCACGCGGGGCTCATCCACGGCGCCTTCGCCGCCTCACCAAGGTGGCTCGATCTCGCGTGACTCAGAAGCTCTTTTGGAGGAGCGCGAGGCGGAAGGTGGGCGCCGGGTCGGTCGGCAGCAGCGAGGCCGTGGCCCTATCGACGCGGCTCTCCTGCACGGCGAGCTGCGTGAGGCCGACCGCGGTGCCGACAAGCACGCCGCCCGCGCCCCAATAGAGGATGCGTTGCGAGTGCGTCCTGTTGTCGGCGAGGTAATAGATCGCTCCTCCGATGAGGACGCCCGCGACGGCCCCCATGAGGGCGCTCACCGCGATGGTCTCCATGTAGTTGTGGTTCTCGTGCTCGACGACCGCCGTGCTGTGCGTGGGCGCGACCACGGGCGCTTGCGTCTGCGGCTCGACGACGACGGGGGCTGGCGCCGGCGGCGCGGGCACGGGCGTCGGCGCCGGCTGCTGGCCCTGCACGACGACGTCGGCGAGCAGGAGCGGCTGCACCCGCTCGGGCGTCACGGCGCCCTCTCGCGCCGGCGCGTCCACCTTCGCGCTCGCGATCGCCGACGGGAACAGACCGACGGCCAACGTCAGGACACCACCAAGGAACGAAGCTCGATTGGATCGCATGGGCAAACCTCCCTTTTGCGTCGCCTCGAATGCAGCGGTCATGCCACCCAGAGATCTCGCTTTACACGTTGTTTGCGACGCCTCGGGAAAGTCACCGAGGGTTCCCGATTCGTCACGGCCGCGTGACGCCCGCGGGGGTCATTGATGTGGCCAAGATTGGACTTGAGCGCCGTTGTCTGATGGCACACGGTGTGAATTGGGATCGCGACCGATGACCATCACCGAGGGACGCCCCTACCCTCTTGGAGCCACGCTTGAGAACGGAGGCGTGAGCTTCGCCGTCTTCTCGCGCCACGGCACCCGCGCGTTCGTCTGCCTCTTCGACCCGAACGACCCGTCGCGCGAGACGGCCCGCCACGAATTGCCGGGGCGCACGGCGCACGTCTTCCACGGCTTCGTGCCAGGCCTCGAGGCCGGCGCGCTCTACGGGTTCCGCGTCGACGGACCGTACGAGCCGGAGAAGGGTCACCGCTTCAACGTCAACAAGCTCCTGCTCGATCCTTACGCCCGCGCGCTCTTCGGCCGCGTCGATCTCAAGGGCCCCATCTGCGGATACGAGGTCGGCAGCCCCGACGAGGACCTCTCCTTCGACGCGCGCGACAGCGCCGGCGCCGTCCCTCGCTGCGTCGTCGTCGCGCGCGAAGTCGACCAGAGCCCCGCGCCGCGCCCGGAGCGCGCGCTCGCCGGCAGCGTCATCTACGAGCTGCACGTCAAGGGTTTCACGTGGCGCCATCCCGGAGTGCCCGAGGAGCTACGCGGGACCTACCTCGGGCTCGCGCACCCGGCCGCCATTGGCCACCTCAAGGACCTCGGCGTCACCACCGTCGAGCTCCTGCCCGTGCAGGCGTTCGACGACGACGGCGCCCTCGCCGACAAGGGCCTCGTGAACTACTGGGGCTACAACCCACTCGGCTACTTCGCGCCGCACGCGGGTTATGCCGTTTCGAAGGCGCCGGGCGCGGCGGTGCGCGAGTTCAAGCAAATGGTCCGGGCGCTGCACGAGGCGGGGCTCGAGGTCCTGCTCGACGTCGTCTACAACCACACGTACGAGGGCAACCACAAGGGCCCCACGATCTCGTTCCGAGGCCTCGACAACGCCTCCTACTACTTGCCGTCGAGCGAGAGCGCGCGCTACAGCATGGAGTTCTCGGGCTGCGGGAACTGCTTCGACATGCGCTCGCCCTTCGCGCTCGGCCTCGTGCTCGACAGCCTGCGCATGTGGGCCGTCGACATGCACGTCGACGGCTTCCGCTTCGATCTGGCGACCGTGCTGGCGCGCGAGGGCTCGCCTCCGGCCTTCGACGCCGCCGCCGGCTTCCTCCGCGCCATTCACCAGGATCCCGTCCTCGGGCGCCTCAAGCTCATCGCCGAACCCTGGGACACGGGCGATGGGGGCTATCAGCTCGGTCGATTCCCCGTCCTCTGGTCCGAGTGGAACGGCCAGTTCCGGGACGCCCTTCGGCGCTACTGGAAAGGCGACGAGAACCTGGCCGGCCAGGTCGGCTATCGACTGACCGGCTCGGCCGATCTCTTCGAGCCGTCGGGCCGACGCCCCTCTGCGAGCATCAATTTCGTCACGTGTCACGACGGCTTCACGCTGCACGATCTCGTGACCTACGGGGAGAAGCACAACGAGGCGAACCGCGACGACAATCGCGACGGCGCCGACGACAATCAGTCGTGGAACTGCGGCGTCGAGGGCGAGACGACCGACGCCGCGATCCTCGAGCTGCGCGAGCGCCAGAAGCGGAACCTGCTCACGACGCTGCTGCTCGCGCGCGGCGTCCCCATGCTCACGGCGGGCGACGAGCTCGGGCGCACGCAGCGTGGGAACAACAACGCCTTTTGCCTCGACGACGAGACGACGTGGCTCGACTGGAGCCTCGACGAGCCGCGCCAGGCGCTGCTCGCCTTCACGCGGCGCCTCGTCGCGCTGCGCGCCGAGCTCGCGGTCGTGCGCATGGACGCCTTCTTCACGGGTGAGATCTGGGACAGCGCGCACAAGGACCTCGATTGGCATCGGCCCGACGGCACCGAGATGCCCAAGGATGATTGGGAGCGGCCCTTCGTGCGGTCGCTCCAGGTCGTCTTCCGGCACACGAGCGGCAAGCACGTGCTCTTCCTGCTCAACGCCGACGCCGAGCCAAAAGTTTTTACGCTGGCGCCGGGCCCCGGGGCCTGGAGCGCGCGCATCGACACGCGAAGCGCAGCGCCGCCCGACGCGACGCGACGCGCGGCGGGCGCGAACCATGAGCTCCTCGCGCGCTCCGCCGCCGTCTTCGTGACCGCGGACTAGGTGTGGCCGGACCGAAGGTCGCGAGGTGGAGGAGGCAGGCGTGGAGGCCCCGATGTGAGCCAGTTGCGTCTTACGCAAACGGGCTCCTGTACAAGACGTTACCGAAGCGCCACATCCGCCAATGGTGGTTACCAGAAGGTGACTTCATTTCAATGACTTGCGCATTGACGGGCATTGCGTCGCTCGTCAATGATCAGCGTCTCACGCCGCTGCCCGGCGGGCGCGGCGCCACTCCACTCGGCAGGGGGACTCGCATGCAAGTCGTGAAACGATCGATGTCCGACACGATCGATCCCGGGCTGCTCCTAAGGACGTTGCGCGCCTTCAAGAAAGGCGACTTTTCGGTGCGCATGCCGCAGAAATTCATGGGGGTCGCGGGCGAGATCGTCGAGTCGTTGAACGAGATCATCGAGCTCAACGAGGGGATGTCGGACGAGTTCGATCGCATCAGCAAAGTCGTCGGCAAGGAGGGCAAGCTCGCGCAGCGCGCGACGTTGCGCGAGGCGGGCGGCGAGTGGAACTCGTGCATCGAATCGGTCAACGCGCTCATCGCCGACCTCGTGCAACCGACGACGGAGGTCGGCCGCGTCATCGGCGCCGTCGCCTCGGGCGATCTGTCTCAGAAGATGACGATGAACATCGACGGCCGCCGCATCAAGGGCGAGTTCCTCAGCACGGCCAAAGTCGTCAACGGCATGGTCGATCAGCTCGGCTCGTTCGCCTCGGAGGTCACGCGCGTCGCACGCGAGGTCGGCACCGAGGGCAAGCTCGGCGGCCAGGCGCAGGTCAAAGGCGTCGCAGGCACGTGGAAGGACCTCACCGACAACGTCAACCTCATGGCCGGCAACCTCACGGCCCAGGTCCGCAACATCGCCGACGTCACGACCGCCGTCGCCAAGGGCGACCTTTCGAGAAAAATCACCGTCGACGTCAAGGGCGAGATCCTCGAGCTCAAGAACACCATCAACACGATGGTCGATCAGCTCAACTCCTTCGCCTCCGAGGTGACTCGTGTGGCCAGAGAGGTCGGAA
>DATKFB010000389.1:0-6298 GCA_035544435.1 Polyangia bacterium | reverse complement strand
GTTCACGACGCCCGCGCCCAGGATCTCGAAGGTGTCGAGGCCCAGCGGGAAGCCGTCGGTGGGGTTCGTCGTTCCCCGGAAGAAGGCGAACGTGCCCTCGGTCCAGCCGAAGACGTCGATGACGCGATCGCGGACCTGCTGCGACAGAAGACGGAAGACGTCGAGCGGTTTCAGCAGCCCGAGCGCGACGAGCGTGTCACCCAGCTTGCCGTTGTACTGCGGCAGCATGCCGAGCGCGAACTCGAGGTCCCCGCGACCCAACACCTCCTTGGCGACGAGGTACTCGCCGAAGCGCTCGCTCGAAAGGCTCGAGTTCACCGACTCGGGCGCGCCCTTGACGAGGAAGACCTCCTTGATCGTTCCCGGCACCTCGAAGCGCAGAAGGCCCGTCTCGCCCGCGACCGCCAGATCGCAGAAAAGGCGCATGGGGGTGATGACACTCACGTCGCCGGCGCTGTCGGGCGGGCTCTTGGGGGCGCCCGAGATGAACTTGCCAACTCCCGGATGCGGCCCTCCGGACATCGCGCCCACGGGACGCACGGGCGGGCGCGCCTGCGCCGCGGGCGTGAATCCACGCACCGACGAGCGCTCGTTCTCCTCGTCGGCGGGCCAGCCGTCGTCGACCGCGGTCAGGGTTGGGCCGAGCTGCGCCGTCGGCGGATCCGCCAGCGCGCCGGCGTCGCCCGCTGGCGCCGCGCGCGTCATCGGGATGGCGCCCGGCGGGACCTCGCGCGTCGTGTCGAGCATGCCCGCCGCCATGAGCGCCGCCAGATCCGGCTCGTCGGCCGACGTACGCTCCGTGTTGACGACGTCGGCCGCCTCGCTGACGATTCCGAGTCCTGCGGCGCCGCGCGCGCCAGCCTGGGCGTTGGGTTCGCCCGCGCCCACTTTGCGGGCGTCCCGCGCCAGCCGCTCGGCGGCCTCGGGGCTGGCGTCGAGCAGATCGCCGAGGAACGCGCGCAGATCCGGCGGGCCCACGCGCTGTCCCGCCTCGTAGAGGTAGTCGCCGAGCGCGTCGCGGAACGCCGCCGCTGTGGGAAAGCGCTCGCGCGGATCCTTCTGGAGGGCGCGCCGCACGATTCGATCGAGCGCGGGCGGCAGATCACGGCCGTACTTCGCGAGGCGCTCGATGCGCGCGTCGCGCACCATGAGCAAAACATCGAGGTCGTTGGCGGCCGTGAAGAGCCGCCGGCCCATGAGCATCTCGGCGAGCACGACGCCGATCCCGAACAGATCGCTGCGCTCGTCGACCTGCTGGCCCACGACCTGCTCGGGCGACATGTACCCGTACTTGCCCTTGAGCGTGCCGGCCTGGGTCTTCGATTCGCGCCTTTGCGCGTGGGCGATCCCGAAGTCGCCGAGCTTCACGTCGCCGCGCTTCGATAGGAAGATGTTCGAGGGCGAGATGTCGCGATGCACGATGTGCATCTGTTTGCCCTCCATGTCGCGCGCGTTGTGCGCGTAATCGAGCGCCTCGAGCACCTCGTTGACGACGAACACGGCCAGGTGCCGCGGGACGAACAGGCGCCGCTGCGCCGTGGCGCGCAGGAGCCCGAGCGCATCCGAGCCGTCGACGTACTCGAGCGCGATGAAGTACTGCCCGCCCACGTCGCCGAAGTCGAGGATCTGGACGATCTTCGGGTGGGTCAGCTGCGCCGTGAGCTTCGCCTCGTCGATGAACATCGACACGAAGTTCGCGTCGGCGGCGAGGTGCGGAAGGATCCGCTTGATGACGAGGATCTTCTCGAAGCCGTGCGACGAGCTGATCTTGGCGCGAAAGACCTCGGCCATGCCGCCGACGGCGAGGCGCTCGAGGAGCGTGTAACGGCCGAACTGCGAGGGTAAGGTCAGCGCTCCCCTCGCGGTCGACATGCCTGCTGAATATAAGACCTCTTACCGTTTTTTGGGGAGCAGCTTGCGGAGCTGCAGCGGTTCGACCATTTCGAGCGCGAGCTCGAGCGTCCGGTAAGCGGAGCGTCGCCCCCGCGCCTGGCTCTCTTCGTTCGTCGCCGCGGCTGCGAGGAGGACCTTGCCCTCCTCGTAATAACGCCGCTCCTGCGAGAGGAGTGTGTTGGCGAGCAGGCTCGCGGTCTCGCCGTCGCCTTTCTCGCGGCAGGTCGCCGCGAGCGCGTTGAGCCGCGCCATCGACAGCGCCTTGGAGGTGACGTAGCCGGCTGCCGCACGCTCTTCGGGGGTCTGCAGCGAGCGCAGAAAAGCGAACAGCTTCGAGTATCCCCCCGACCGGGGATCGTAGGGCCCTTGGCCCAGGGCGTCGAGGCGCGCCGTCACCTCGCGGCATTGGCGCGCGCCGTCGCCGCACTGCTCGGCGAGGGACAGCTTCATCTCGAGATCCCCGCAGTCGGCCACCCAGAGAGCCGCGACCTCGGTGGCCTCAATCGTGGTCTTGATCACGAGGCGCAGGACGTCGGTCACCTCGAAGCCTTCCTTGGCGAGGGCGGTTCCGAGAGCCTCGATGACGCGCTGGATTGAGATCTGGTTCTTCGCGTCGAGCTCGCTCACGAAGGTGTCTGCTGCTGCCATGGAATCTTTCCGACCTCGATCGTGGGTGGGGCCGTGTCGCACCGTCAAGTCACGGCGACGTTCTCCCGATGTCCAGAATGCAGACCCTGCCATAGGTCGGCGCGCATAGCCAACCGCGAGGCGCGGTTCGGGAGGAGTGACGTGAAGGCTCGAAAGCACGCAGCGATGAAGGCCCCTTGGACGCGGGGCCTCGTCGCGTTGGCCCTCGGCCCTGCGTGCGTGCTGTCGCTCGCCGCGGTCGGCTGCGGCGGCGAAGAGTGGGCGCCTTCGGGCGTCGGTCCTCAGATCGACACGGAGACGCAGGCGCTCGTCGATCCGACGTCGGCCTCGCTGGCCGGCGACATGGTGGCGATGCCGTCGAGCACGAGCAGCGGCGCCAGCGTCGAGCGCGTGCAGAGCGCGCTGTCCTCGGGCAGCGGCACGCCGGCGGCGGGCGAGCCCAAGGTCTTCTACCTCTTCTACGCAACGGGTAAGGATTTGCCCGCGACCGACGTGAACGCGTGCACGGGCACGCCGCCCAAGTTCAACTGCACGTTCGCGCCCACGCTCGCCGAGTGCCAGCGCCAGGTCCAGACGTACCTCGACAAGTGGTACGCGGACATGAACATCGTCTTCACGCTGACGCGACCGACGTCGGGCAAGTTCTACACCGAGGTCGTCTCGTCGGGCGGCGGCGCCTGGTGCAACGTCGCCTCCAAGGTCGCCGGCGTCGCGCCCTTCCTTTGCAAGGACATCGAGGGCGGCGTCTCGTACACGTTCCTCGGCGGTCAGAGCGCCAAGCAGACCGCGGTCATCATCGCGCAGGAGCAGGCCCACCTCGTGGGCCTCGAGCACGTCACGAGCGCCACCGACATCATGTACCCGAGCATCTGCTCCGATTGCGACGGGTTCCAGGATAAGGATCTGCCCATCGACGGCGATCGCTGCGATCGCGCCTCGCAGAACTCGTATCAGATGCTCAAGGATCGGCTCGGCGCGTGGCCGGGCGGCCCGAAGCCGTCGGCGTTCGGCTGCATGGACGACACGGTCGCGCCCACGCTGAAGATCCTCGACCCGGCCGACAAAGCGGCGGTCCAGAAGAACTTCTCGCTGCGCGTCGACGCCAAGGACGATTGCGATCTCGCCGAGGTGCAGGTGCAGGTCGCGCCACAGGGGCTCAAGACCACGTCGTACGCGCCGCCCTTCGAGTGGGACCTCACGAACATCAGCGGACACCAGACCATCACGGTCTCGGCCATCGACGGGTTCGGGCACGTCACGACGCAGACCGTCTCGATCACCGCCCCCATGGTGAAGGGCACGCTCGATGCGACGACGCCGAACATGGCGGGCTGCGCCGTGGCGTCGAGCGCCTTCGGCCTCGCGGGCGCGCTCCCCGCGCTCGGCGTCCTCTTCGTCTTCTCGCGCCGCCGGCGCCCGAGCCCGCGCCGCCGCCGCGCCATTAGCGGCGCGCTCAAATCAGGCGCGCCGCCCTCTTAGCCGATTCATCGATGGGAGGCGCGGCTTTGCCGCGCCGGCTAACCTTTCGGAGCGATCCGAGGGGGGAGCGGGCTCCCCCGCGCTTTAGCTGTGGCCGGCCCGCCGCCGGAGGTACCACTCGAAGGTCAGCAGGCTGAGGCCCGCCAGCAGCAACAGGGGGTTCGACCACAGCTCGACGGTGCGGTGTCGCCCCACGCGCACCTCCCGCGGCGCCCGCACGGTGGGGTGGCCGAAGTCCTCGAAGCGGTAATCGCCGCCGCTCGCCTGTGCGAGCTCGCGCAGGACCTTGTCGCGCGCCGCGACGTCGTCGAGCTCGCGGCCCTCGGCGCGCACGACGAACGTCTTCTCCTCGGCGACGGGGTGGCCGTCGACGCTGGCGTGGCCCGCGACGCGGTAGGCGCCGGGCGGCAGCGCGCCGAGGTCGATCTGCGCCTCGCCGTCGGCGTTGGTCGTGCCCGTGAGCGCGCGCAGCGGCTTAGCGTCGGGCGGCCCCTCGGCGCCGCGCAGGTCGAGCGTGACCTCGACGCCCTGCGCGGGCGAGTAATCGCCGTGCATGGCGCGCACGCGCGCGACGGGCGGCTGGTTGCGGCGGTACTCGACGCGATCGAGCTCGATGCGCAGCAGCGTGAGCGCCGGGTCGCGCACGAGCCATCGGATGGCGTTCTCCCAGAAGCGCTGGAAGGCGCGTCCGTCATCGCCCTCGCCCGCCGCGGGCAGGCCCCAGTTCCACGCCGTGTCCGTGAGCAGAGCGAGCGAGCGGCCCTTGCCGATGTCGCTCGCGACGAGCACGGGCGCGGGCTTGCCGTCGGCCGTCTTGAGCGTCGGGTGAACGAGCAGCGTCGCGGCGCCGGGCCGCGCGCGCGGCACGCGGTTGATGCCCTCGAGCGCAGGCAGGCGCGCCCAGCGCAGGTCGTTGTCGCGCGGGTCGAGGAGGAGCGACGTTACGGGGTGGCCGCGACCCTCGGCCGTCAGGCGCGGTTTGAACGCGTCAGTCGTGAGATCCGCGTCGGGGGCGTCCGTGAGCGTGGGCGGCGTGGGCGGCAGCTCGACGGCAAGCACGTCGCGGAGCGGCGTGAGCCCGTAGCCGCCGCTCGCGAACGACAGATCGCCGCCGATCATGGCGATGGCGCCGCCACCCTCGACGTAGTCGCGCACGCCCGGCAGGAAGGGCTCGACGCCATAGGGAGCGAAGTTGAAGTTCTGAAAGATCACGAGGTCGAACGAGCGCAGCTGTTCCTCGAAGATCTCGTAGGTCGGGAACGGAATGAGGGATAGCTCGTCTCGGTTCCAGGGCTGCTCGTCGGTCTCCGTGCGCAGAATGAAGAACGAGACGAGATCGACGTTTGGATCGCGGCGGAGCATGGCGCGCAGGAAGCGCTGGTCCCAGGACGGCCGCCCACAGAGGTGAAGGACGCGCACGCGGTCGCGGATGACTTTCACGGTGAAGGTCTGCTCGTTGTTACTCGCGAGCGCCTCGCCTGCGAGGACGGGCGTCGCGACGCGAAAGACGAAGGTGCCCGGGTGGTCGGGGAGCCAGTCGAACGACACGCGCTGCTCGGAGTGCGGGCCGCGCAGCACGACCGGCCGGTTGGCGGCGGGGCGGCCGTCGCGCGTGAGCGTGACGTCGATCTGGCGATCGGCGAGGCCCGTCTGGCGGATGACCGCCTCGATCGTCACGGGCGTGCGCACGAACGCGAAGTCGTCGGCCAGCACGGCCGCGACGGACAGGTCACGCAGCTCGCCTTCGCCGAGGCCGATCGTGTCGACGGGCGCGCCCAACGCCGCAAGGTCGGCGCGCGTCGTCGCGTCGAGCGGCCCCTCGCCGATGCGGCCCGTGTCGACGCCGTCCGAGACGACGACGACGGCGCCGAGGTCGCGGCCGGCGTAGCGCGCCCGCAGATCGCCCAACGCCTCGCCGATGCGCGTGGCGTCCGCCGCGGGCGCCGCCGCGAGCGACGCGAGCGTCGCGGGCGCGAGCGACTCGCCGAACGAGTAGAGATCGACGTGGTGCCCGTCGCTCTCCCAGGCCGCGAGCTGGGGCGCGGCGCGCTCGAGTAACGCGCGCGCCCGCTCGGCGCGCGAGTGCCCGCCGTCGGGCGGCCGCACGTCCATCGAGCGCGAGGCGTCGACGATGACAGCGACGTGATTCGGCACGTGGACGACCTGGCGCTGCTCGATCGTCGGCTCGAGCGCCGTCGCGAGGACGGCGAGGATGCCCGCGGCGCGCAGCGCGAGCAGCAGCCACCCGCGCCCGAGGCGCTCTTCGATGAGCGAGAGC
>DATKFB010000388.1:0-6224 GCA_035544435.1 Polyangia bacterium | reverse complement strand
CAGGAGCGCGCCAAGAAGATCCTCGCCGTCGCCATCCACAACCACTACAAGCGCATCGACGCCAAGGTGGGGGCCGAGGACGTCGAGCTCGGCAAGTCGAACATCCTGCTGCTCGGTCCCACGGGCTGCGGCAAGACGCTGCTCGCGCAGACGCTCGCGAAGATCCTCAACGTGCCGTTCGCCATCGCGGACGCCACGAACCTGACTGAGGCCGGGTACGTTGGCGAGGACGTCGAGAACATCATCGTCAACCTGCTGCAGAACGCCGAGCACGACATCGAGAAGGCGCAGCGCGGGATCGTCTACATCGACGAGATCGACAAGATCGCGCGTAAGGGCGAAAACCCCAGCATCACGCGCGACGTCTCGGGCGAGGGCGTGCAGCAGGCGCTGCTCAAGATCCTCGAGGGCACGATCTGCAACGTGCCGCCCAAGGGCGGGCGCAAGCACCCGCAGCAGGAGTTCCTGCAGGTCGACACCTCGAACATCCTCTTCATTTGTGGAGGGGCGTTCGTCGGCCTCGAAGACATCATCGAGCAGCGGGTCGGGCAAAAACAGATTGGATTCGGCGCCAAGATCACCTCGAAGAAAGAGCGGCGGGTCTGGGACCTGCTGCGCGAGGTCCAGCCCGAGGACCTGCTCAAATACGGCATGATCCCGGAGTTCGTGGGGCGCCTGCCCGTCATCGCGCCGCTGCACGAACTCGACGAGCCGGCGCTCATCGACATCCTCACGAAGCCGAAGAACGCCCTCGTCAAGCAGTACCAGAAGCTGTTCGAGATGGACGGCGTCAAGCTGCGCTTCACGAAGGGCGCGATGTCGGCCATCGCCGCCGACGCGCAGAAGCACAAATCGGGCGCGCGCGGCTTGCGCGCCATCCTCGAGCTCGCCATGCTCGACATCATGTTCGACGTGCCCACCTCGGGGAGCGCCATCCGCGAGGTCGTCATCAACGAAGAGACGATCCAGAAGGGCCAGCAGCCGATCCTCATGTACCAGAAGGGCAACGCGGCCGTGACCGAGAAGGCGTCTTGAGACGGAGGTTCTCCATGTTCACCCCATCAGCTCAGACCCGCCGCACCGTCGGCACGACGTTCCGCTGGATCGTCCTTTTGCCGGTGCTCATGGTGGGCTCGCTTCTTTACTGGTCGGTGGCGATTGGCCTCGGTGGGATGTCGCTCATGGCGGCCAGCGCGCTGTCCATCTCGACGGACTCCACGCTCGGCGTCGGCCCTGCGTCCGAGACCGGCGCGCCCGCGACGCTCGAGGTCGGCGACGGCACGACGCCCATCGTCGTGCATCTCGAGGAGTCGGTGGAGCCCGAGGACGTCAACGACAACGCGGGCGCCGCAGGGTTCGCCCAGCCCGCCGACGACACCCAGGTCACGGTCACGCCCGGCCCGGGCGCGACGTCCTTCTAGCGGTCCCGGCGACCCGTTCGCCTCGACCATGCGGGCCGGCGTCAGCGTCGCGGTGCGCGCGATCGCGCTCCTCCTGCTCGCCGCCGCGCCGTTCGCGTGCGGCTCGCCCGCCGCGCCCGCCGATGGCAATGCGCCCGGCTCCTCTGACGGGGCGGTAGAAGGGGCGGCGGCCGACACCGGGGGCGATGTCGCCTCGGAGAAGCCGTTTCGCTATCGAGGCTGTCCGGACGACCCGAGCCACCTCCCCATGAACTGCGAGCAGAACCTCGAGTGCGACTACGCGGGGAGCGGCGCCTCCGGACGGTGCACGACGATCGAGCTGTGCGACCTGAACATTCCGGTGAACGATTGGGTCACCATCCCGCCCGCCGACACGTGCGGGACCCACCCGCCGCCCTGTCCGGGCGCCTTCGACGCGCTCCCAGAGGGCGCGGCCTGCCCGGTCCCGAAGGGCCTGCTCCAATGTGACTACGACGAGGCGCGCTGCGGGTGCCTGGGCTGCAGTTCGGCCGACGGCACGCCCGGCGCCGTCTGGTCCTGTCGCAAGTGGGGCTCGGGCGGCGAGGGCTGCCCGAACGCCCCCGTGCTCGGCGGCACCGCCTGCGAGACGCCCGGGCAGCTCTGCGCCTACGGCACGTTCTGCGGCGTCTCGGCCGGCGGGAGCTTCCAGTGCGCGCACGGGTACTGGCAGCGGGCCCCCTCCGCGCCCGTGACATGCGCCCCCCGCGCCTGTCCTCGCTGAGGGGGGGCGAGGCGCGAACGTCGCAAAATTGGCCGCGGAATGCGGCGCTTGATACGATCTAAGGAGCATGTCGACCCCTGACCATCCGGAAAACAGCCGCGCGCCCCGATTGGTTCCGCTCCTGCCGCTGCGGGACATCGTCGTGTTTCCGCACATGGTCGTGCCGCTCTTCGTGGGCCGGGAGAAGTCGATCAGCGCGCTCGAAGAGGCGATGGCCAAGGGCGGTTCGAAGGAGATCTTCCTCAGCGCGCAGCGCAAGGCCAAGACCAACGAGCCCGTGCCCGAGGATATCTTCACGGTGGGCACCGTGGGCACGATCATCCAGCTCCTGCGCCTGCCCGACGGCACGGTCAAGGTGCTCGTCGAGGGCAAGCGGCGCGCCGCCATCCGGCGCTTCACGCAGACCGACGGCTTCTTCACGGTCGAGATCCAGGAGCTGCCCGAAATGGTCGAGCGCTCCGTCGAGCTGGACGCGCTCGTGCGCGAGGTGCACGGGACCTTCGAGACCTACGTCAAGCTCAATAAGCGCATCGCGCCCGAGATCCTGATCTCGGTGCAGACGATCGAGGAGCCGAGCCAGCTCGCCGACACGATGGTGGGCCAGCTCCAGCTCAAGCTCCCCGACAAGCAGGCCATCCTCGAGATGGACGCGCCCTCGAAGCGCCTCTCCCGCCTCTACGAGCTCATGAAGGCGGAGATCGAGATCCTGCAGGTCGAGCGCAAGATCCGGACGCGCGTCAAGAAGCAGATGGAGAAGACGCAGAAGGAGTACTACCTGAATGAGCAGATGCAGGCCATTCAGAAGGAGCTTGGCGACCGCGACGAGTTCAAGAACGAGCTCGGCGAGCTCGAGGAGCGCGCCAAGCAGAAGAACCTCACGAAAGAGGCGCGGGTCAAGGTCGCCAAGGAGATGAAGAAGCTGCGCATGATGGCCCCGATGTCGGCCGAGGCCGCCGTCGTGCGCAACTACCTCGACTGGGTCATCGGCCTGCCGTGGGGCGAGCGCACCGAGGACAAGCTCGACGTCGTCGAGGCCGAACGCATCCTCGACGAGGACCACTACGGCCTCAAGAGGGTCAAAGAGCGGATCCTCGAGTACCTGGCCGTCCAGGCGCTCGTCAAGAAGCTCAAGGGTCCGATCCTGTGCCTCGTGGGCCCGCCCGGCGTCGGCAAGACGTCGCTCGCGCGCTCGATCGCGAAGGCCACGGGCCGGAACTTCGTGCGCCTGTCGCTGGGCGGCGTGCGCGACGAGGCGGAGATCCGCGGCCACCGGCGAACGTACATCGGCGCGCTGCCCGGCAAGATCATCCAGTCGATCAAGAAGGCCGGCACGCAGAACCCGGTTTTCCTCCTCGACGAGATCGACAAGATGTCAACAGACTTCCGCGGCGATCCGTCGTCGGCGCTCCTCGAGGTGCTCGACCCCGAGCAGAACGGCACGTTCAACGACCACTACCTCGATCTCGACTACGACCTCTCGGACGTCATGTTCATAACGACGGCGAACTACCTGCAGGGCATCCCCATCCCGTTGCAGGACCGCATGGAGGTCATCCAGCTCCCGGGCTACACGGAGTTCGAGAAGGTCTCGATCGCGGAGCGCTACCTCATCCCCAAGCAGAAGCGCGACAACGGCATCGGCGACGTCGCCGTGGCCTTCCCCGAGGAGACGATCCGCGACGTCATCCACTACTACACGAAGGAGGCGGGCGTCCGGCACCTCGAGCGCGAGCTCGCCACGGTGTGCCGCAAGATCGCGCGCGACGTCGTCGCGAAGCGGGCGCCCGTGCAGATCGCCGAGGCCGGCGTGGTGACGCCGGGTTGGCGCATCACGCCCAAGCGTCTGCCGCGCTACCTCGGCCCGCACCGCTACCGCTACGGCCGCCAGGAGGGCGGCGACGAGATCGGCCTCGTCAACGGCTTGGCCGTGACGATGCACGGCGGCGACCTGCTCGCGACGGAGGTCTCGATCGTCGCGGGCAAGGGCAAGCTCGTGCTCACGGGCAAGCTCGGCGACGTCATGCAGGAGTCGGCGCAGGCGGTCATCAGCTACGTGCGCTCGCGCGCGCCGTCGCTCGGCCTCGAGCGCGACTTCTACAGCCGCGCCGACATCCACGTGCACTTCCCCGAGGGGGCCATCCCCAAGGACGGCCCTTCGGCGGGCATCACGATGTGCACGGGCCTCGTGTCGGCGCTGCTGCGCGTGCCCGTGCGCAAGGACGTCGCCATGACGGGCGAGATCACGCTGCGCGGCCGCGTGCTGCCCATCGGCGGCCTCAAGGAGAAGATCCTCGCGGCGCACCGCTCGGGCATCAAGACGGTTATCATGCCCAAGGAGAACGCCAAGGACCTACGCGACATCCCGAAGCGCGTCCTCAAGGCCCTGCGCGTCGTGCCCGTCGACCACATGGACGACGTGCTGCGCAACGCGCTCGTGCTGCCCGACCCGCTGGCCTTCCTCCAAGAGCCGTCGGTCTCGGTCGACTGGCGCGTCCCCGCCGAGCGCCGCGAGACCCCGCGCGACCGCCGCGAGGACTCGTCGCGCTACCCGGTCGCGAGCGCCGTGCCGCCGCCGTCGGCGCGCGAGGAGCGCCCCGTGCCGACGACCGTCATCGACCCGCTGCCGTTGCCGGGCGTTCGCGAGGACTGACTGGAGGAGAGGGAGGGATTCGAACCCTCGATAGGGCTTTTGACCCTATAACGATTTAGCAAACCGCCGCCTTCGGCCACTCGGCCACCTCTCCAAAACTGCCGGCCGACCATAGAGCACGGACGGGCGAGGTGCAAGGCTCGTCCACCTTGACGCGGCCCGGGGTCGTGGCCACCCTCGGGACATGGTGGATCCGACGCGCTTCATGACCGAGCTCTTCGCTATGTGGGTGGAGCGGGACGTCGCGGCTCGGCGCGCCGCCATCGAGGCGCACTTCCGCCCCGACGCGCGGTTCTTCGATCACGACGGCGCCATGGCCGGGCACGCTGCGCTCGAGACCTTCAGTGACTCTCTTCAGCGCAGGTTCCCGAAGGCCCGGTTCTCGCTGACGCGCCCGCCCGACGTGCTCGGCGACGCGCTCCGCGCCTACTGGACCCTCGGGCCGCCCGAGAAGCCGGCCGCCGTGAACGGAATGGACTTCGCCATCCTCGACGGCGACAAGATCAAGACGCTATACGCGTTCGTGAACGTGCCGGGCTGACCGAGCCCTAATCCACGGGCCGGCGCAGCTCGTCGACGAACTCCCGCCACCGGTCGCGGGGCGCCCAGCCGAGCTCGCGACGGACGCGATCCGCGGCGAAGCGAAGGCGGGGCGCGCCGTCGGGGATCGGAGGCGCGGCCCGTCCCGGCGCACCATAAATCACCTCGAGATACTCGCGCGTGTCTGCGACACCTTCGACGACATTGTAGGCGCGGCCGCCGGTCACGGGAGCGTTGGCCGCGAGCACGATGGCGTCGACGAGATTGTCGACGTGAACGTACGGAAGCTCGGGGAACGGAAGCAGACAGCCCTCTTCGGTTCGCGCACGCGCGATTGCGAGGGGGCCCCAGCGTGAGCGTGGGTGCATCGAGAGGATGAGCGGCGGCCGCAGGACGATCGACGCGAGGTCGCGGCCCGCGGCGGTTCGGAGCAGCCGTTCGGCCTCGGCCTTCGAGAAGCCATAGGCGCCCTCGGTCGTCGCCCAGAGCGCGCTCTCCTCGTCGTATTCCGGGCCCGCGGCGTCGTCGTACACCGACACCGTCGAGATGTGGACGAGCCGAGGGCGACGTCCCGCGGCCGCGAGCGCCTCGACGAGACAGCGCGTGCCGTCGACGTTCACGCGCAGACACGTCTCGAGATCGGAGACCGCGGCTGCGCAGTGCACGACGAGGTCGACACCGCGTACTGCCTCGCGGAGCACCGCCCGGTCGGTGATGTCGCCTTCAATCGGCTCGGTGCCGGCAGGCGCCGCTCCCGAGCGCACGAGGCCTCGGACGCGGTGGCCGTCGCGCAGGAACCGCTCCGCGAGCGCGCTGCCCACGCTGCCTGTTGCGCCCGTCACGAGAACTCGCACGGGGGCAAGCATAGTGA
>DATKFB010000387.1:0-5516 GCA_035544435.1 Polyangia bacterium | reverse complement strand
CGCCGACGCTCGTCGCCGGCAACGTCGCGCTCCTCAAGCACGCCTCGAACGTCCCGCGCTGCGCGCTCGCCATCGAGGACGTCTTCCGCCGCGCGGGGGCGCCCGCGGGCGTATTCCAAACACTGCTCGTCGGCACCGAGGAGGTGCCGGAGATCATCGCCGATCTCCGCGTCGCCGCCGTCACGGTCACGGGCAGCGAGACCGCGGGGAGGCGCGTCGCGGCCGCCGCGGGCGAGCACCTCAAGAAGGCCGTGCTCGAGCTGGGCGGCAGCGATCCCTTCGTCGTGCTCGCGGACGCCGACCTCGAGCGCGCCATCGCGACGGCCGTCAAGGCGCGCATCGTCAACAACGGCCAATCGTGCATCGCCGCCAAGCGCTTCATCGTCGTCGCGAGCGCCTACGACGCCTTCGCGGCGGGGTTCGTGGCCGCCATGAAGCGCCTCCGCGTGGGAGATCCGCTCGATCCCACGACCGACGTCGGTCCGCTCGCGACGGCCGCCATCCTCGCGACGCTGGCCGACCAGGTGAAGCGGTCCGTCGAGGCCGGCGCGAAGGTGCTGCTGGGCGGACACCGCCTCGAGCGCACCGGAAACTTCTATCCGCCGACGGTGCTGGCCGACGTCCCACGTTCGGCGCCGGCCTTCGCCGAAGAGCTCTTCGGGCCCGTCGCGACTCTGCTCCGCGCGCGCGACGCGGGCGAGGCGCTCGCGCTCGCGAACGCGACGCCGTTCGGCCTGGGCGCGAGCGTGTGGACGCGCGACGCGGCGCTGGCCGAGCGCTTCGCGCGCGACCTCGAGGCGGGCACGGTGTTCGTCAATGACATGGTCGCCTCCGACCCGCGGTTCCCGTTCGGCGGCGTCAAGGCCTCCGGCTATGGCCGCGAGCTCGGGTCCTGGGGCCTGCGTGAGTTCGTCAACGTCAAGACCGTGCGCGCGCGGGGACTCGAATAGAGCCGGCGCCCTCGATCGTATCGAGCCGGCGCAGCTCGGGCACGCGCCAAGCGACGCCGAGCGCGACGCCGATCGTGATGGCGCCGCCCACGATGACGGAGGGGACGGTGCCGAGGAGGCGAGCCGCGACGCCCGATTCGAAGGCGCCGATCTCGTTCGACGAGCCGATGAAGATCTGGTTGACCGACGAGACGCGCCCGAGCATCGACGGCGGCACGAGCACCTGCACCATCGTGCTGCGGAAGTTGATGCTGAGCATGTCTGCGGCGCCACCGAGCGCGAGCAGCGTCACCGAGAGGGCCAGCGAGCGCGAGAGCGCGAAGCCCACGACCGTCGCGCCGAAGACGACCACGGCGCCGAGGAACGTCGGGCCGGCGCGGCGGTGCGGCGGGCGCAGCGCGAGCACGCCCGACATGAGGACGGCGCCGATCGCGGGCGCGGCGCGCAGGAGGCCGAGGCCGCGCGGCCCGCTGTGGAGGATCTGTTCGGCGAAGATCGGCAGCAGGGCGACGGCGCCCCCGAACAGAACGGCAAGCAGATCGAGCACCATGGCGCCCAGAAACAAGCGGCGCTCGAGCAAGAACGCCACGCCCTCGCGGACGCTCGCGAACAGGTCCGCCGCGGCCGCGCGGGCGCGCGGCACGACGACGCCCACGCGCGCGACGGCGACGAAGGCCGTCGCCATGAAGGCGGCGGCGACGACGTACGAGGCGGTCGGCCCCACGGACTCGTAGAGGATGCCGCCCAGGGCGGGCCCTGTGACGGCCGCCAGCTGCCAGATCCCCGTGCGCCAGGCCACCGAGCTCGCGAAGAGGGCGCGGGGCACGACCTCGGCGGCCAGCGCGTTGCGCGACGGCAGGAGGAAGCTGCGCGCCACGCCGCACACGACGATGACGACGTAGACGCCGAACCGCACGCCGGCGGCGCCCGCGGGCGCGCGTCCCGCGAGCGCGCTTAGTACGGCGAGCGTGAGCGCGCAGCCGAACAACACGACGAGCGCCGTGAGCGCCACGCGCCGCCGATCGCGCACGTCGGCGATGTGGCCCGCGGGCAAGGCCAGCCCGATGAACGGCAGCGCCTCGGCGAGGCCCACCATGCCGAGCGCGAGAGGATCGCGCGTGAGCGCGTACATTTGCCAGGCGACGACGACGCCTTGAATCTGCGCGCCCAGCGCCATCACGAGGATGCTCGTCACGAACCAACGAAAGCTGGGCAGGCGCAGCGGCGCATAAGGATCGTGAGGGGCGGCGACGGCGCCAGCAGGAACCTGGGACATCCGACGCTAGACTACGGTACAAATGGCCCCCACATGAGGCGCGCGTGAGTTTGGGAAAGAATTTTCGCTTGCCGCTCGACGTCCGGCCCTCGCGCTACGGGGCCTCCGTGCGCGTCGACATGAGCGCGGACAAGTTCGACGGCGAGCTCGCCATCGACGTGACCCTCGACCGCCCGCGCGCCGAGGTGCACCTACACGCCGTGGGCCTCGAGCTCGCGTCGGTGCGCGCCGAAGCCGGAGGGCGCGTCCGCGAAGGACGCTCGACCGTCGACGTCGAGAGCGAGACGGTGACGCTGACCTTCGGCGAGCCGTTGCCCGCCGGCGCGGCGACGCTGCGCCTCGCGTACCAAGGCGGCTTCAGCCCCGGCCTGCGGGGCCTCTACCGCGCGGGGGGCATCGCCGTGACGCAGTTCGAGGCGGCCGATGCGCGGCGTCTCTTCCCCTGCTTCGACGAGCCGGCCTTCAAGGCCTCTTGGGAGCTCGCGCTCTCCGGCGTCCCCGCGGGCGCCATCGCGCTGTCGAACGGCGCGGCCGTCAGCGACGAGCCCGACGCGCGCGGCGGCCGCCGCGTGACCTTCGCGCCGACGCCGCCGCTCTCGTCCTACCTCGTGGCCGCAATCGTCGGCGAGCTCGTCGCGAGCGAGGTCGTCACGGCGCGCGTCGTGCCCATCCGCACCTGGACGGTGCCCCAAAAGCGCCACCTCGCGGCTTTCGCGCAGCGCACGGCCGCCGCCGTGCTGCCGCTGCTCGAGGACTACTTTGGCCTGCCCTACCCGTTCGGCAAGCTCGACCAGATCGGCGTCCCGGACTTCGAGGCCGGCGCCATGGAGAACGCGGGCTGCATCACCTTCCGTGAGGTCGCGCTGCTGCTCGACGAGGCGACGGCGCCCCTCGCCGTGCAGAAGCGCGTCGCCGAGGTCATCACGCACGAGCTCGCCCACCAGTGGTTCGGCAACCTCGTGACGATGGTCTGGTGGGACGACCTGTGGCTCAACGAGGCGTTCGCGACCTGGATGGCCTACAAGATCGTCGACGCCTGGCGCCCCGAGTGGCGCATCTGGATGGACTTCGAGGGCGGCAAGGGCGCAGCCATGCTGCTCGACTCCCTGCAGGCAGCGCACGCCATCCGCGCCGACGTCCACAACGCCGAGGAGGCGGGCGAGTCCTTCGACGCCATCACGTACGAGAAGGGCGGCGCCGTCCTGCGCATGATCGAAGGGTTCTTGAACACCTTGGGCGAGGATCGCTTCCGCGACGGCATCCGCCTCTACATGCGGCGCCACCGCGAGGGGAACGCGACCGCCGACGATCTCTGGGAGGCGCTCGCGACCGCCTCGGGCCAGCCCATCGTGGCGCTCGCCAATGGCTGGATCCGGCAGGTCGGATATCCCGTCGTCGCGCTCGGGCTCGACGCCGCGGCGGGCAGCGTCTCGCTCGCTCAGCGGCGGTTCTTCGCCGATCCGGGCGCGCGCGAGGCGGGGCCCGCGACGACATGGCTCGTGCCCATGGTGCTGCGGTTCGGCGACGCCAAGGGCATCAAGGAGCAGCGCGTGCTGCTCGACGGGCCCGAGCGCACGGTGACGCTCGACGCCGAAGGCCCGGTGAGCTGGTGCCTGGGCAACGCCGACGCGCGCGGGTTCTTTCGCACGGCCTACGACGCGCGCACGCTCGCGCGGCTGCTGCCCGAGCTGGCGACGCTGCGGCCCGCGGAGCGCATGGCGCTCGTCTCCGATCAGTGGGCGCTCGTGCGCGCCGGCGTCGTGCCCATCGCCGCCTTCCTCGATCTCGTCGCGAGCCTGGGCGACGAACCGGACCATGTCGTGCTCGACGATCTCGTCGGACGCCTCGCGGCGATCGAGCACCGTCACCTCGACGAGCGCGAGCGCGGCCGCTTCGAGGCGTTCGTGCGCGACCTCTTCGGTGAGCGCGCCGCCAAGCTCGGCTGGGAGCCCGCCTCGGGCGGCAAGGAAGACGACGAGACGCGCTTGCGCCGCGCGGCGCTGCTGCGCGCGCTCGTGCTCCTCGGGCGCGATCCGAGGTGGGTGGCCGAGGCCGAGCGGCGGTTGCCGCCCGGCTCGGGCGCGCCCAGCCTCGATCCGAACCTGCTCGACGTCGTCGTGACGGCGGCAGCGCGCGGCGCGGATCCCGCACGTTTCGAGGAGCTGCGGCGGCGCGCCCGCGAAGAGACCGATCCCGCCGCCAAGCGCCGCTACCTGCACGCGCTCGCGCGCGTCGAGGACCGCGCCCTCGCCTCGCGTGCCGTCGCGCTCTCGCTCGGGCACGACGTCCCCATGCAGGACTTCACGTCGTACCTCGCCGTGCTACTGTCGAACCGCGTGACGCGCGACGAGGCCTGGCGCCTCGTGCAAACGCGCTTCGCAGAGGTGCGCGCCAAGGCCGACTCACCCATGTTGCTGCGCCGGCTCGTCGAGGCGCTCGCGGCGCTGCCCGAGCGCAGACACCTCGACGAGATCACCGCCTTTCTCTCGAGCCATCCCATCGACGGCGCGAAGCAGGCGACCGCGCAGACCCTCGAGCGGCTGCGCATGGACATCGAGCTCCGCGAGCGCCTCGTGCCCGAGATCACCGTCTGGCTCCAGGCCCGCGCCAAGCCGACGCGCTAATTCACTGTCAGCCTCGTCGTGGCCGTGACGGCGCCGCGCTGCGCCTGGATCGTCGTCGTTCCCACGTCGAAGGCCGTCGCCTGACCGCGCGAGCCGTCGGCGTTGCTGACGTCGCCGACGCTGAGGTCGCTCGAGGTCCAGGTCACGAGGGGCGTGACGTCGAGCGTCGACCCGTCGTCGAAGGTCCCGGTCGCGACAAAGGCCTGGATCGCGCCCACGGCGATCGTCGGGCCTGCCGGCGTGATGGCGAGCGATTTTAGGACGGCCGCCGAGACGGTGACGTCGGTCATCCCCGCCGCGCCCGCGTATTGCGCCGTGATCGTCGTCGT
Organism: Polyangia bacterium; assembly: GCA_035544435.1. Taxonomy (GTDB): domain Bacteria; phylum Myxococcota_A; class Polyangia; order Fen-1088; family Fen-1088; genus DASZFV01. The sequence goes on along the minus strand of DATKFB010000387.1, from coordinate 337 downwards.
TCCCGCCATGGCGGCGTCGACGAGCCCCTTCGTCGCGAGCGCGTCACTCACGGAGGCCGTCTTCGCGTCGCCGGACGTCCAGGTCGCGAGCGACGTGATGTCGCGGTTCGTGCCGTCGGAGTAGAGGGCGGTCGCCGTGAGCCGCCCCTCGAACCCCACGGGGATCGTCGGCGCGAAGGGCGTCACCTGGATCTGCGTGACGGTGGCGTCCGTCACCGAAAGCGTCGTCGTGCCCGTGACGTTCATGAACGTCGCCGAGATCGTCGTCGCGCCCTTCCCGAGGCTCGTGGCGAGGCCGCGCGAGCCGCCCGCATTGCTGACGCCCGCGACGCCGAGG
>DATKFB010000386.1:0-2144 GCA_035544435.1 Polyangia bacterium | reverse complement strand
ACCCAGTTCGGCGCGGGCGGCGGGCTCGTCACGAGCGGCTGCTCGGCGATCGAGAAGTCGTAGCGCGAGCCGAGGCCGCTCGCGAGATGCGCTTCCGCAGGTTCCTCTTCGCGGCCATCTTCGCCGCAGGCGTCTGCTGCACCGCGAGCTCGGGGAGCGGTGGACGGACCGGCGGCGGCGGCGCGGGCGGCGCCTCGACCGGGGGGAGCTCCGGAGCCAGCGGCGCGGTGGGGGGCGGCGGGACGGGGCAGGGCGCTGGCGCGCCGGCCGGCGCGGCGGGGAACGCCGGCGCGGGCGGCACGGGCGGGCCTGGAGCGGCCGGGGCGGGCGATGGTGGGGCCGCGGGCGTGAGCGACGCGGGCGCCAGCGACGCGGGCAACGGCCTTGGCGACGCGGCGGGCGTCGGGATCGATGGCGCGCTCGGCGGCGCGAGCAAGTGCGCGAGCTCGACGTTCCAGCTCTGCGAAGACTTCGAGAGCGGGGCGCTCGACACGGCCACGTGGACCGTTCAGGGGACCGCGCCCACGATCGACGGCACGCACGTCGCGCGCGGCTCGAAGGCGCTGCACATCCTCGACCCGAACGGGGCCTTCACGAAGCTGAGCGAGAAGAAGACCTTTCGCGAGCCCAATGACACGTATTTCGCCCGCATGTTCATCTATTTCAAATCGCTCCCCGTGCCGACGAACAGCTTCAACTACTCGCACTGGACGATCGTCGGCGCGACGGGAGATGGGCCGGGCAGCGGCGGCGAGATCCGATTGGGCGGACAGATGTTGAACGGCGTGAATCTCTGGGGCGTGGGCACCGACAATCAGTCCGCGGGCGGAACGGGCGACTGGACCAACATCGATCAGGATCGCGCGCCCGACGGCAAGCCCGCGTACGTCCCGACCGGGCAGTGGCTGTGCATCGAATGGATGCACGCCGGCCCCGATACCAACGAGACGAAGTTCTGGTGGGACGGCGTCGAGCACACCTCGATCGCGACGACCGAAACGCAGCACGGCACGAAGCTGTCGCGCGCCGTGCCCTCGGCCGGCACGGGAAATTTCATCCTGCCCAACTTCACGGCGGTCTGGATTGGCTGGCAGGACTATTCGCCCGGCGGCGAGACGTACGAGATGTGGATCGACGAGATCGCCATCGATCACACCCGCATCGGCTGCGAGAACTAGCTTCTTACTGGGCCGTCCAGCCGCCGTCGACGAGGACGATGGTGCCGCTGACGAGCTTGGCGGCGTCGGAGGCGAGGTAGATGACGGCCCCGGCGACGTCGGAGATGTCTCCTATCTTGTTCGCGGGGATGCGGGCCAAGACCTTCGCGCGGTAGTCCGGCTTGTCGAGGCGCTCGGCGGTCCCCGGCGTGTAGATGAAGGTGGGTCCGACGGCGTTGACGGTCACGCCCTTGGACGACCACTCGAGGGCCATGACGCGCGTCAGTTGATTCACGCCACCCTTGCTCGCGCAGTACACGGCGTGGTCGACGATGCCCACGACGCTGGCCTGAGAGCTCATGTTGACGATGCGCCCGTACCCGCGCTTGAGCATGCCGCGCGCGGCGGCCTGCGCGCAGAAGAAGAGGCCCTTGAGGTTGACGTCGATCGTCTGGTCCCAGTCCTCTTCGGTGATCTCCAGCGTCGAGTGGTTGTAGCCCACGCCCGCGTTGTTGACGAGGATGTCGAGGCCGCCGAAGTGGCTCTCGACGCGGGCCACGCCCTCGCGGATGCTCTTGACCGAGCGCATGTCCATGGGCACGGCGAGCGCGCCGGGGATCGTGCGCGCGAGATCGGCCAGCGCGGCCTCGTCGCGCGCGCTCACGGCCACCTTGGCGCCGACCTCCGCGAGCGCGTGGGCGAGACCGAATCCGATGCCGCGGCTGGCACCGGTGACGAGCGCGATCTTTCCATCGAGACGAAAGCTGGGAGCGTAGGTCGTCGGATTGGTCTTCGTGTCCTTCATTTGCGTGCCTCCAATCGGAAATTCAATTCGCGGAAATTCATTTCGCGAGCGCGTTTCGCATCTTGAGCGCGTAGATGTTGATGACCAGCGCCACGAGCAAGATGACACCGCGCACCCACAGGCGCACGAAAATGTCGAGCTGGAGCTGGTTCAGGCCGTTGTTGAGGACACCGAAGATCAAG
>DATKFB010000385.1:0-6366 GCA_035544435.1 Polyangia bacterium | reverse complement strand
CACGCGCGCGCAGGCGCTCGCCATGCTGGCCGCGGGCGCGAACCGCCTCGGCGCCTCCTCGTCCGTCTCGATCGTTACGGCGGAGGCGCCGGCGTCTCCGCCGCGCTAGGATGCCCCCATGGCTCGATTCCTCTTGCACTGGCTCGTCACGGCCGTCGCCCTCGGCGCCGCCGCGCGCCTCGTCCCCGGCATCCACATCGCGTCGGGGCCCGTCCTCGTCTTCGCGGCGCTCGTGCTCGGCTTCGTCAACGCCATCGTGAGGCCCGTCCTCGTCCTGCTGACGCTGCCCCTCACGGTGCTCACGCTCGGCGTCTTCTACTTCATTGTCAACGGCGCCGCCTTCGGACTCGCGGCGGCCCTCGTCCCCGGCTTCACGGTCGCCTCGCTCGGCTCCGCCGTGCTCGGCTCGGTCGTCGTCGCGCTCGTCTCGTGGATCTTCTCGGGGCTCATCCGCGCCGCCTCCGCCGACGACGTCTCACGGCGCGGGTGAGACCGGCGGCGCGTCGCCAGGGCCGGATGTCGGCGCTCGAGGTGGCGCGGACGTCGGTTCGGCCGGCATCCGAACGAGCACCTTCCGCGCCGCGATCGCGTTGCGGATCACGGCCTCGTCGCCCGTGAGAGCGACCAAGAGGTTCCCGCCGCACACGCGCAGCGTCTCGTTGACCTGCGTCTCGCCGACGCTCGCATAGTAGGCGGGTTGCTCGTCGAGAGTCGAGAGCGGCCAGCCCTGGTTCCACAGGTCGACGAGCTCGCGCGCGAGCGCGCTCGACGCGTCGTAACGGAGCATGTGGTTCGCCGACATCGTGTCGCGCGCGGCGCGCACCACCTCGGCGCTCACGCCATCGCGCATGGCTTGCTGCCAGAAGGCGCGCAACGAAGCGAGGGCGAGCGGTAGCCGCGCGTTGTCGATGTTGGCCTCGAGCTGAAGCATGGCCGTTCCCCCGCGCAGCATCGAAGTCCAGGCGTGCACGCCGTACGTCGAGCCCGAGCGCTGGCGCAGCTCGTTTTCGAGCGCGTCGCCCACGAGCCGGGCCAGGACCTCGTCGGCGGCTTCCCCGCGCGCGTCGACGGGCGGCAACAGGCATCCCAGGCTCAGTGCGGCCTGCGACGCGCCCGGGCGGTGCGTGACGATGAAGCCGTTCGCCGAGTCGAGCGTCTTGACGCCGAGCGGGCGGCTGACGGGCCGCACGGCGTGCGGCGCCGGGAGGGCCGGTCCGGAACGCGCGAGCCGCGCGAGCGAGTCGCGCGCGGCGCCCTCGACCTCCGCCGGGTCGACGTCGCCCACGACGACCAAAACGCCGTTCGCCGGGGTAACGATGCGTCCGAGCCAGTCCTCGATCTCTCCCGATTTGTGCCCGGCGATCTGATCGACGAGCGGCCAGGCGGCGAAGGGGTGGTCGCCGAGGAGCGCCTTCCAAAACGCGCGCTCGGCGCGTCCTTGGGGCGAGTCCTCGTGCCGCCGGAGCAGGGGCACGCGCACTTCACGGAACTTATCTGACGGCCACTCGAGGTCGAGGCTACGTGTCCCGAACTGCAACATGTCGAAGGCGCGCGGTACGTTTGCCGTGCCCGCTTGCACCGTCGAGGTGCTCAGGTCGAACCCGACTTCCGTCCGGTAAGAGATGCCGTACTCGCCCGGTGACTCCTCGAGCCGGAACTCGATGGCCTCCTCGGCGGCGCCCGCGAGGCCCGTGGCGGCCGATGCGCGATCGCCGTGGAAGGCGAGAGTGGCCGTGACGACGGGCGCGCCCGGGCGGCGCAGCACGACGACGTCGAGACCGTTGTCGAGCTTCGTCACGCGCAGCCCGTCCGTGTGTCTGACGCTGCCGAGGTTGCGCAGCGTCTCTTGTGAGAGCGGCTCGTGCTTGACGATGGTGGCCAGATCGCGCGCTGCCGGGATGGGCTTTGCGGGGGGCGCGTCGTCGCCCAGCGGCGAGACGAGCACGGTCCGCGCTCGCTCCGGCCCGAGGTAGCGCTGCGCGACATCTCGCGCCTGATCCTCCGTGATGGACCTGATCTGTTCGACGAGCGCGGCGTAGGCGCTGGGGTTGCCCGTGAGGTGCGCGTACTCGGCGCGCCGCCGGCTGCGGCTGATGACGCTCTCCGCGTCGAAGGCGAGCTCCCGCAGCAGCGACGCCTTGAGCTGCCGAAACCGCGTCTCGAGGTAGATCTCGTCGCCGCCGATCCAGGGCAGCGCGGCCACGACCTGGCGCAGCGACTCGTCGGGATGTTTGCCGTCGGTGAGCTGGACGCGGCAGATCAGGGTCGAGCCCTGCACTCCCGGCCAGGCGAACAGGTTCACGCCGGCGACGTCGTTGTCCTGGAGGCGACCGCGGTAGAAGTTCTGAAAGGTGAGCGCGCTCCACAGGCCGGCGATGTCGTGGTCGCGTCCCGCGCCGCCGGGCATCGTCCAGGTGATCCACAGCTCGGGCGCCGTCACGGGCGCGCGCGCGTGACGCAGCGTCGCGTCCGGCGGCAGGGCGGGCGGCTCCAAGGCGAACGTGGGCGGCTTCGAGATGGGGCGGGCGTGTTGCGCGTCGCCGTACATCCTGCTCGCGAGATTCTCGCGCGCGAAATCTTCGGCTTTCGTGAGGTCGACGTTGCCGACGACGACCATCGTCATGTTCTCGGGCCGGTAGTGCGCCGCCACGAACCGTGCCGCGTCCGCAAGCGTGATGCGCGAAAGGCTGTCGTGCGAGCCCCCCACGGGCCGACGGTAGGGGTGGCCCTCGGGGAAAGCGGCCGCGTAGGCCGCCTGGTAGGCCGCGCCGAAGGAGTGCGTCTCGTGGCGCTCGCGCAGCTCGTTGCGGACGACGTCGCGCTCGACGAGGAACGTCGCCTCGTCGATACCGCGCAGAGGATTCATGAGGCTATCGCTCAGGACCTGGACGAGGCGACGCAGGCTCTGGTCGGGCAGGAACGCGTGGAAGGTCGTCGTGTCGAAGTCGGTCTCGGCGTTGTTGCTCGCGCCCATCTCCCACAGGCGCCCCTGAAGCGGCACGCTCTTGTCGTCTCGGCCGCGGAAGACGAGGTGCTCGACCAGGTGCGCGAGCCCCTCGAGGCCGGGCGGATCCTCGGTCGATCCCGAGCCCACGACGATCGTCGCGCCCGCTGTCGTAGATCCGGGCGCGCGCTCGAAGAGGACGCGCAGGCCGCTCGGGCAATGGACGTCCCACAGGTCGAAGGCGAACGGACGGATTCCGGTGTCGCCCTTGTAAGGCGTCGTGCCGCACGCCGCGATCCCACCGGCCAGAAGGGCGGCCATGGCGCGATGCCGCCGCGTCCGGATCCCGTACGTCAGTCGACTCACGCGAGCATGGTATCCGAATCGCTCGGCGCCGTCACGGCAGCGCGCGCGGCCCGATGATGGGCCAGCGCCAGAGCAGCGCCGCCGCCGCGAGCGCGCACGCGGCGCACAGGGCGTAAAGCGTCGGGTAGCCGGCGTGCGCGGCCACGCCCCCGAGGGGCAGGACGAGGGCGCCGCCGCCGATGAAGCCGGCGTTCGTGAGCGCCAGCATGCGGCCGCGCTCGGCGGCGGGCAGGTCGGAGATGCTGAGGGCCATGGCGGCCGGGAAGAGAAAGCCGTGCGCGACGCCGAAAGCCGCGCCGAAGGTCGAGAGGCCCAGGGGGCCCACGCCGAGGAAGCGCATCGAGAACACGACGACGACGTAGATCCCGAGCGCGCCCACGCAGGCGCGCTGGGGGCCCACGCGATCGATGAGATCGCGCAGCCCGAGGCGCACGAAGATGACGGCGGCCGTGTAGGCCACGAAGAAGCCGCTCACGTGGCGGATGCCGAGCGACAGCGCCATCGGCTGGCTGAACGTGAACATGGCGCCCAGCGCCACGCCCGACAGGCCGATGGCGATCACCATGCGCACGGCGCGCCCGCGGCGCGCCACGGTCCACAGCGACGCGGCGGCGCCCACGGGGTGGGCGTGCGCGCGCGGGCGCTCCGTGAGGCGCGTGGCGAACAGCCCCGACGCGAGCGACGCGACAGCGGCCGCGACGTAGGCCGATGCGGGGCCGAAGCGGTCGATCATTGGCTCCGCGAAGAGGGGCGCGACGGCGTTCGTGATGAGGTTGGCGCTGCCGTAGAGCGCCATTGTGCGCGCCATGCGTCCGGGCGGCGCGAGGTCGGCCGCGAGCGCCGCGCCCGTGACGAAGACGATCGTGTAGGCCGCGCCCTGCGCCCCGCGCAGCACCATGGCCAGAAGGCCCACGTGATCGACGGCCAGGAAGCCGAGCGACGCGACGAGCATGAGCGCCGTGCCGCCCACGATGACGCGCGGACGGCCCGGCCGGTCGACCCGCGCGCCCACGAAGGGCACGACGCCGAGGCCCGCGAACGAGAACATCGACATGACGAGCCCGATGCCCTCGGGCCCCGCGTGCAGCGTCGACGCGAGGATCTTGGGCAGCAGCACGAAGATCGAGAACGCGATGCCGAACGCGAAGTTCACCGCGAGCAGGAGCGGCAGCTCGCGCGTCGTGTCCGCCTCGTGCGCGGCCGCCGACACTTCGGCCGGCGGAACGTCGGCGCTCACCGCGAGGTCTTCACGAGGTCGCGGTCATTTCTTGGCCGGCTGCGCGCGCAGCGAGGCCGAGTTGATGCAGAAGCGCTTGCCCCCCGGGCCCGGGCCGTCGTCGAACACGTGCCCGAGGTGGCCGCCGCAGCGCGCGCACGTGACCTCGACGCGCGTCATGCCGTGCGAACGGTCGGTCTCGGTCGCGACGGCGTCGGGCGCCGCGGGCGCCGTGAAGCTCGGCCAGCCCGAGCCCGAGTCGTACTTCGTCTCGGACGCGAACAGCTTGGCGCCGCACCCAGCGCACACGTACGTCGCCTCGTCGTGCGCATTCCAGTACGCGCCCGTGAACGCGGGCTCCGTGCCCTTCTTGCGCAGCACGCGAAACTGGTCGGGCGAGAGCTCGGCGCGCCACTCATCCTCTGTTTTCGTGACCTTGTCCGACATGTTCCTGGTCCTTCCCTGCTCCCTGGCTGGGATTCAGCATAACGCGTCCAGGCTCGATACGCCGCAGGGCGCCCGGGCGTTTTCGTCAGATCCGACGGCCGTCTCGTGCGTCGGTTCGCGCATGGAGTTAATGTGGCGGCGGGGCCCCCAAGCCGTGCCCGCCGATGAGCGACCAAACCGACGAGCAGCTCATGCAAGCGTTCCGTGAGGGGAACGCGCGCGCCTTCGAGCTGCTGCTGTCTCGGCACGAGCGCAAGGTGTGGCACTTCCTGCGCCGATCGGTCGGCGACCCGACGACGGCCGAGGATCTGCTCCAGGAGGTGTTCTTGCGCGTCATCAAGGCCCAGGCCGACAGCGTGGACTTCAAGGGTGAGGCCAAGTTCACGACTTGGGTCTACGCCATCGCGCGCAACCTCTGCGTCGATCACGCGCGCCGCGGCGTGCACCGCGACGCGCGCTCGCTCGACGCGCCCACGCGTCCCGACGACGAAGCGGGGGAGACCCTGCACGATCGCCTGGCGCACGACGGGCGCGACGCCGAGGGGCTGGCCTCGGACGGGCAGGTGCGCGCGCGCGTCGACGCGGCGGTGGCGGCCTTGCCTCCCGACCAGCGCGAGGTATTCCTTCTGCGTGAGGTCATGGACATGCCGTTCGCCGAGATCGCGGCCGTCGTGGGCGCGCCCGAACCCACGGTGAAAAGTCGCATGCGCTACGCGCTCGAGCGGCTGCGCGAGGCCCTGGGAGATCTGCGCGGCGGCGCGTCGCTGCGCCGCTCGGCCGGACCCGCGGAGGGGGCGCGATGACGCTCTCGCACGGCGACGCGAACGCGCGCCTCCTCGAGCTCGTCTACGGCGAGGCGGCGCCGGCGGAGCGCGCCTTGCTCGAGGCCCACGTCGCGACGTGCGCGCGCTGCACGGCCGACCTCGCGGCGCTCGGCGACACGCGCGCGCGCCTGCGCGCCGCCCTGGATGATGCAGACGAGCCCGTGCCGGCCCGCGCGCACGCGCGCATTCTCGACGCGGCCAACGCAGCCGTCGCGGCCGCGGCAAACGCGCGCGCCGGGGACCGTGCGGCGCCCGCGCCGGCCCCTGCGACGTCGCCTGCGCGCCAGGCGTCGGCGCCGCGCGCTCCGTCCCTCTGGGAGCGGCTCAGAGGCAGGTGGACCTTCCCGACGCTGGCGACGGTGGGCGCGGTCGCGGTGGTCGTGATCGCGTCGAAGGTGTTCCTCGAGCCCGAGCGCACGATGGAGGCGGGCCGCGAGGTGGCGACGGGCTCCACGCCGCCCATGGCGGAATCGCCTCCGCCCGCGACCGCGCCGGCGGAAGAGCCCCGCGCCGCCGAGCTGCGCCTCGATCCGATCCTGCTCGACAAGCTCTCCGACGCGGCCGCCAAG
>DATKFB010000384.1:0-4246 GCA_035544435.1 Polyangia bacterium | reverse complement strand
CACGGGGCACGCCGATCCGCACGCCTGGCGCGAGACGGTGATCTGGAGCGTGCGCCTGCCGCGCGCGCTCGTAGGGTTCGTCGTGGGCGGCGGAATGGCCGTCGCGGGGGCGGCGCTGCAGGGCCTCTTCCGCAACCCGCTCGCCGATCCGGGCATCCTGGGCATCTCGGCGGGCGCGTCGCTTGGCGCCGTGCTCACGATCTACGGAGGCCTGGCGTCGCGCGCGGTGTGGGTGCTGCCCGCGGGCTCGTTCGCGGGCGCGGCCGTCAACGCCTTGTTCGTGTTCGCGATCGCGGCGCGCCGGGGCCGCGGGCGTGTCTTCACGGGGACGCTGCTGCTCGTCGGCGTCGCGCTCGGCGCGCTCTCCATCGCGTTCACGATGTTCATCCTGTCGGCGTCGCTCAGCAGCTACGACGTGGGACGCCAGATCATGTACTGGCTCATCGGCGGCCTCGAGGGCCGGACCTGGGATCACCTGCTGCTGGGCGCGCCCGCCGTCCTCCTGGGCGCTGGCGTCGTCTATGGGCAGACGCGCGAGCTCGATGCGTTGCTCCTGGGCGAGCTCGGCGCTCAATCGGTGGGCGTCGACGTGCCGCGCGTGCGCGTGCGCGTCGTCGCCGCCGTGTCGCTCGTCGTGGGGGCGGCGGTCGCGATCGCCGGCCCCATCGGCTTCGTCGGGCTCATCGTGCCGCATCTGCTGCGCCTGGTCGTGGGGGCGGCGCATCGCGGGCTCGTGCCGCTCTCCTTCGTGGGGGGCGGCCTGTTCGTCGTCGTAGCCGACATCGTCGCGCGCACGCTGCTCGCGCCCGCCGAGATCCCCGTGGGCATCGTGACGGCGGCGCTGGGCGCCCCCTTCTTCCTGGCGCTGCTCGTGCGCCGCGACGCTGCGACGGTGACGTCGTGACGGAGCTCCTCGCGGCCGAGGGCGTGACGTTCGGCTATCCCGGCCGCGAGGTCTTCCGCGACCTGTCGTTCACCCTGCGCGCGCGCGAGCTCGTGGCGTTGTGCGGGCCGAACGGCGCGGGCAAATCGACCTTGCTGCGCCTGCTCCTCGGCTTGCACGAGCCGCGGGCCGGCCGCGTCGTGCTGGGCGGGGCGCCGCTTCCGTCGCTCGGCCGCCGCGAGATCGCGCTGCGCGCCGCGCTCTTGCCGCAGGAGAGCCCGCCCGACCTGCCCCTCACGGTGCGCGAGGTCGTAGCGCTCGGGCGCTTGCCGCACCTCGGCCGCTTCGAGCCCGAGGGTCCCGAGGATGAGCGCGCTGTCGCGGCGGCGCTCGCCGCGACCGACACGGCCGCGCTCGCCGAGCGCCCCATGACGGAGCTCTCGGGTGGCGAGCGCCACCGCGCCCACCTCGCGCGTGCCCTCGCCCAGGGCGCCAAGGTTCTGCTGCTCGACGAGCCGATCGCTGGCCTCGATCTCGTGCACCAGTTGCGGGCGCTCGAGCTCCTGCGTGCCACCGTCGACGAAGGGCGGGCGGCCGTCGTGGCGTTGCACGATCTGTCGCTGGCGGCCCGGTGCTGCGATCGCATCTTGCTACTCGCCGACGGCGCGCTGCAGGCCGACGCGCCGCCGGCCGACGTCTTGACGCCCGACAGGCTCGCGCGCGTCTTCGCCGTGCACGCCGAGGTGCGCGCCGACGCGGCCGGGCGGCCGTTCGTGATTCCGATCGCGCCCGTGGCGCGAGGGAGCGACCGGTGAGGAGGGGCAGGAGGGACCTTACCGGCAAGGGGGGCGCGGCCTTCGTGGCGGCGTTGGCGCTGTCCGGCGGCGCGCGCGCCCGGGCGGACGGGAGCCCGAACGTCGCGCCCGGCGCGCCGCCGCCCTTCGAGACGGTCGTCACGGCGCCGCAGCCGGCGGCGCCCGCGCCGCGCGAGGATCGCGCGGCCTCGGCGAGCGTCGTCCTGCCCGGCGACAGCCCGCGCGCGCACGACGACGTCGGCACGCTCATGACCGAAGTTCCCGGTGTCACGACGACGCGCACGGGCGCGCTCGGCTCGTTCACGACGCTCTCGCTCCGCGGCAGCAACCCCGATCAGGTGCGCTTCGTGATCGATGGCGTGCCGATCGCGATCGCGGAGGGCGGCGCCGTGGACGTCTCGACGTTGCCGCTCGGCGACGTCGAGCGCGTCGAGGTGTACCGGGGCCAGGCGCCGCTCGCGTTCGGCGAGTCGGCCCTGGGCGGCATCGTGTCGATCACGACGCACACGCCGGGGACGCCGTCGCTGGGGGCGCGCGCGGGCATGGGCTCCTTCGGGGCCACCTTCGGCGACGTTCACGCCGGCGATCGTGTGGGGCGCCTGCGCCTCTACATGGGATTGCATGGGCTGCTGTCGACGGGCGACTTCCCGTACGTGAACGACAACGGAACGCCCCTCAACCCCGCCGACGACCAGAGCACGCCGCGACGGAACAACGACGTCCGCCAGGCCGACGGGACGGTGCGCGCCGCGATGGACCTGCCGGGCCGGCGGACGCTCAACCTGGGCGTCATCACCTTCGCGCGCGACCAGGGCCTGGCGGGTCCGCACCTCGCGCAGACGCGTTTCGTGCGCTTCCAGACCGGCCGCGGGATCGGATATCTGCGCTACGAGTCGCGCGACGACCTCGGCGAGGGCGGACGGCTCACGGCGCAGCTCTACGCGTCCTACGAGCGCGATCATTACTCGGACCCGGGCGAGCTGTCGGCCGGCGTCTGGCAGACGCACGACACGACGGAGTCCGCGGGCGCGACCCTGGGCGCGGCCCGCCCCATGGCGTCGTGGCTGCGCCTCGCCACGCTCGCCGAGGCGCGCGCCGAGACGTTCCAGCCGGTCAACGACGGCGACGAGGTGATGCCGGTGGGCACGCCGGCGCGCCGGCTCGTCGGTGTCGCGGGCGCCGAGGCCACCTTGCGCTGGGCGCGCGCCGAACTCGAGGCCATCCCCACGGCGCGCGTCGAGGTCATGCAGGACATCGTCACGGGCCGCGACCCGCTCTTGCAAACGCAGCGGCCCGCCGCCCCGCCCATCGATCGCGCGCTGCCCGTCCTGCGCCTCGCGCTCGTGCGTCCGCTGGGGGAGCACACGATCCTCAAGGCGAACGTCGGGCGCTACGCGCGCGCGCCGTCGTTCCTCGAACTGTACGCGGGGACGGGCCGGCTGCTCGGCAACCCAGACCTGCGGCCCGAGCGCGGCACGAACGCCGACGTCGCGGTCGTCGTCGAGGCGGGGACGCGCGTGCGAGTCTCCAGCCGCGCGGCCGTCTTCGGCGCCGAGGTGAGCAGCCTCATCGAGTGGCAGCACGACTCGTACGGGCATGCCCGCCCGAGCAACGTGGGCGCCGCGCGCATCCTGGGCGCGGAAGAAGAGCTGCGCCTCGCGGCGGGCCGCTGGGCGCGCTTCGTCGGCCAGGCGACGTTCCTCGACGCGCGCGACACGAGCGACGACGAGGCGCACCACGGCCGGCAGCTCCCGCTGCGGCCGCGCTGGCAGGCCTACGCGCGGCCCGAGGTCGTGCACGTGCCCTTGGGCCGCGGCGGGGAGCCGGGACGCGGGCTCGAGGTCGGCGCGTTCGTCGACGGCGCGTTCGTCGCGGGCAGCTTCGACGACCCGGCGAACCTCTTCGAGCTGCCGCCGCGTCTGCTCGTGGGCGCGGGCGTGAGCGTCGAGGCGCCGCGCTGGGGCGCGCGCGCGACGTGCAGCGCGCAGAACCTCACCGACACGCCGGTCTGGGACATGGCCTATTGGCCGCTCCCCGGCCGCACGATCTTTCTCGCGCTCGCGTGGCAAGGGGCGCTTGGAAATGCGGCCACCAACCAGGGAACCAAACAGAACAGGAGCGAATGAACATGATCGGTGCAAGCGAACAACGGGGCGGGACGCGCGCGGGGCGGGCCTGGCTGGCGGCGAGCGTGGTCGCGACGTCTCTCTCGGGCGCGGGCTGCGGCAACCTCAAGAGCACCCCGACCGTCGTCGCGGCGCCCGCCACGGGCCTCGCCGTCGTGGGCAGCGACTTTACGTCGACCGTGATCTCGCTCGTGGCGGCCGACGGGACGCTCGCCAAGGACGACTGCATCGATTCGGGGACGCACGCGGGCGGCAACCTCTCGCTCACGCTGTCGGGAGACGTCACGTTGCCGTCGCAGCCCCAGGACGGCGGCGACCTGTGGCTCATCGATCGGGGCAACGCCGCGCTCACGATCGTCGCGCCGACGACGTGCGCCGTGACCGGGCAGGTCTCCGTCGGGACGGGCTTCAAGTCGAACCCG
>DATKFB010000383.1:0-2639 GCA_035544435.1 Polyangia bacterium | reverse complement strand
GATGACGAGCTCGTCGCGTGGCATGTCCTTGACGACGCGGCCGCACACGAGCTCGGCGTTGCCGGCCGGCGCGCCGTAGTTGTTCGCGAGGTCGAAGTGCGTGATGCCGAGGTCGAACGCCCGATACATGCACCGCTTGGCGACGTCGCCGTCGTGCGTGCCGCCGTACGTCTCCCACGCCCCCAGCGAGACGGCGGGCAACATGAGCCCGCTCTTGCCCGTGCGGCGGTATTGCATCTTCGAGTATCGGTCCGTGGAGAAGGTCTGGGTCATTTGTGCCATCGTTTGCGCTATGAAGTTTTCGGTTGGCTTCAGTATCTGGGAGCGGAAGACGTCGCCATCAGCTTGGCGCCGCACGACTCGCGGACGAGCAGATCGGAGTTGAGGACGACATGCCGGCTGGGGCCGGCCGGACCGCCCGCGATGCGCTCGAGCACGAGCTGAGCGGCGAGCGTACCAAACATCTCCGTCGGCTGGTTGACGACCGTGAGAAAGGGCGAGAGGACGGCGAGGTGCTCGACGTCGTCGAAGCAGACGAGCGCCATGTCCTTGGGCACCGCGAGGCCATGCTCCCGAATGGCTTGCATGGCGCCGAGGGCCGTCATGTTGTTGACGGCGAAGACGGCCGTGGGCCTCGGGTCCTGCTGGAGGATCTGCTGCATGGCCGCGTGGCCGCCCGCGCGGTCCGCCGTCGTGCGCACGATGAGGGACGGCGAGCTCTTGACACCGGCGGCCTTCAGGGCGGCGTTGTAGCCCTGCAATCGCTCGCGCGCCGTCGAGACGTTGTCCGGCTCGGTGATGACGGCGATGCGGCGATGGCCGATCGACAGGAGATGGCTCGCGAGCATCTTCGCGCCGGCGACGCTGTCGGCCTGGACGAGATCGCACTCGAGTCCAGACACTGAACGATCGATGAGCACGAGCGGAAACTTGCGCCGCTCGAGCGGCACGAGGTTGGCCTTCGAGCGATCGCCCACGGGCGCGATGATGAGCCCTTCGGCCCGGTGGGCGATCATGTCCTGCACGTACTGCTTTTCGAGGGCCAGATCGCCTTCGCTGTTGCAGAGCAGGACGCGATATCCCGCGCGGCGTGCCACCGTCTCGGCCCCGCGCACGAGGATCGAGAAGAAGGGATTCGAGATGTCCGGCACGATGAGACCCAGCGTCCCGCTCTTGCTGGACATCAGGCCGCGGGCGACGCCGTTCGGAACGAAGTCGAGCTCGGTGACGGCCCGCTCGACGCGCCGCCGTGTTTCGGGACTGACGCCCGCGACGCCATTGATCACGCGCGAGACCGTCATGGCAGAGACGCCGGCTCGTCGAGCGACGTCACGGACGGTGGCGTTCATCGTGGCAGGTCCAATGCCCTCAGCATGGTACCGCTATCACATAGCATAAGGGTTCACCGCCCCTAAAATGGATTCGGGGCGGCGATGGCCCTATGCGTCCTCCGAGGGGAACGGACGCTCGAGGTCAAGCGTCGGCGATCGTTCGAATGGCGCTCGCGCGGCCGATCATGCGTCACCGCCGTCGCGCGCGGCGTCGTCGGCGTTGTCGCCTGCGTCAGAGCCGTCGCCCGGCGTCGGAGCGTCGGTCCCTCCGTCCCTTGGAAGGGCAGCGTCGCCGCCATCGCCGGGCGGACCATCGGTGCCCGCGTCCCCGGTCGGGGCGTCCGCCGCGCCGACGTCGATCCCTGAGGCGTCGGCGCCCGCCGCCCCGTCGGCGCCACCGCCCGCGTCTTTCCCGCCGGCGCCCGCCCCGTCGGCGCCACCGCCGGCGTCCGTCCCGCCGGCGCCCGCGGCGCCGTCGGCGCTTCCCGGGCCGGGCTTGATGCAAACCTGCGCGACGCATGTGAGCTGCGCGTTGCAGCGGTTGTCGGCGTAGCAGGCGGCGCCCTCGCCACCGAGGGGCTTGGCGGGCGTGCTGCTGCAGCCAATCGTCAGGGCGGAGGCGACGAGGGCAAACAGGGATAGGAGACAAAAGGCGTGAAGAACGGTCCGGACGCGCATGGCGCGGACGGTAGCACGACGGTTGACGGGCGTGGCAAATTGAGCCACAGTATCAAAATATGAACCGCCGTTCAGAACTTAGAGCCCCGCCGTCGAACCTGCGCGCGCGCATCCGCGAGACGACGGTGCAGGCCATCCTCGCGGCCGCCGAGGAGGTGTTCGCCGACGCGGGCCTGCACGCCGCTCGCATGGACACGATCGCGGCCAAGGCGGGCGTCTCGGTGGGGACGCTCTACAACCACTTCGAGGATCGGGAGGCCCTGCTGGCGGGGCTGCTGGCGGCGCGTCGCGCCGAGCTCGTGGGAAAGGTCGATGCCGCCATCAGCGAGGCCGCCGGGCGGCCGCTGCGCCAGCGCCTGCGACGGATCTTGGGCGCCTTCGCCAGTCACTGCGAGACGCACCGCAGGTTCGTCAACATCGTCATGCAGCGCGAGGTCGGCCGCTATCAGCAGACGTTCCCGCAGGCGAGCGCCAGGAAGCACGACACCATGCGCGAGATCTACGAGCGCATTGAGGGTGAGATGAAGCGCGGCATCAAGGAGCGCGCGCTGCGCGCCGAGGCGGGCGCGCTCGCGACGACGTTCTTCATGGGCATGCTGCGGGCGCTCATCATCCGAGACGTCGTCCTCG
>DATKFB010000382.1:0-4426 GCA_035544435.1 Polyangia bacterium | reverse complement strand
GATCGCCAGCGCGCTCGCGACGGTCGCGGGCTGCGGGGCGCACGGCGCGAGCCACGGCCAGAGCGCGCGACCCACGGCGCCCGTCGCGCTGCCCCGCGCGAACCCCGGCGCCGCGAGCGAGTTCGACCAGGGCGTCGTTGTCATGAAAATGGGCAGAAAGCACTACAAGGACGCACGCCAGCACTTCACGAAGGCCGTCGCGCTCGACGGGAAGCTCTTTGAGGCCTGGCACGATCTGGGCGTCGTCGAGACGGGCCTCGGCAATTATGACAAGGCCGTCGACGACTTCGAGAAGGCGCTCGACATCCAGCCCGGCTCCCGCAAGACGATCCTGGCCTATGGCGAGAGCCTGCGCCGCGCCCACCGACCGCAGAAGGCGGCCAAGGTCTACGCCAAATGGCTCGAAGAGGAGCCCGGGGACGCAGAGATGCGGGCGAGGTACGGACAGGTCCTACGTGAGGCCGGCGACCTAGAGGAATCCCTCGAGCAGGCGCGACAGCTGCTTTCGCAGGGATCTTCGGGGGAAAACGTGGCCAAAACGGTCATTGCCTATAACGCTCTGGGACTCACCTACTATAAAATGGGCAAGCTGGATCTTGCGGAAACCGCCTTCCGGAAGGCCGCGGATCTGGACGCGCAGAGCGCGTTCGTTTGGAACAACCTGGGTCTCGTCGCGTTCGATCGAGGTCACGATCAGGAGGCTTTCCTGAATTTTCAGAAGGCATCGGAGCTCGACCCCAAGTACATGCAGGCGCGCCTCAACAAGGCGGTCGTGTACCTGGACTGCGGGGACTACAAGCACGCGCGCGAGGAGCTCATCGAGGCCGTGCGCATCGATCCCAACGACGCCGAGGCCCAGGTGGCGCTGGGCGTCGCGGCGCGCGGCGCCGGCAGGCTCGACGAGGCGCGGCGCGCCTACGAGCGCGCGCTCGACATAGAGGAAGACTACGCGCCGGCGCTCTTCAACCTCGGCGTGCTCTACATGGACTTCGACAAGGACAAGGACAAGGCCAAGACCTTCCTCACGCAGTACGCGCAGTCGGGCGACGCCACGGACGGCAAGAGGCAAGAGGCCCAAGCGCGCATCAAGGAGCTGCAATGACGGCGCTCGGGCGCGCGCTGTGCTCGCTGGCGCTGGCGGCGCTACTGGTCGCGCCCTCCGCGGCGGGCGCGAAGCCCGGACGGCGCGCGCGGCCGGCGGCGTCGACTCCCGTGGCCGAGCGCTCGGCCAGCGTGGACAAGCCCGCGCCCGTGCGTGCCGCCAAGGGCGGCGATGACGACGGCCCGAGCGCGTCGGCGCCGGCCAAGACGGCCGACGGCAAGACCATCAAGACCAAGACCTACACGTTCGGCGCAATGGACGTCGAGGGCAAGCTCAAGACGCCGCAGCTTTTGTACTTCCTCAACCGCGTCAAGCTCGAGCTCGACATGTCCGCGCCCGACAAACGCTCGTTCATGAAGGAGCTCGCCAAGAGCGCCGACGACAAGAGCCTGTGATCATGAGCCTGCCTGCCAACCATCGCTCCGCTCCGCCGCCGCCCGCCCCCGCGGGGCGACCGCTGCGCCTCACGGCGCCCGTCGAGACGCTGGGGAGCGCCGTCCTGCAGGTGGTCGCGGTGTGGCGCGGGCGCATCGTCGGCTATCGCCTGCTCATGCGGCGGCGCAAGGTCACGATCGGCTCGCACGTCGGCGCCACGTTCAACACGCCGCGCACCGACGGCCGCAAGCGCTACGTGCTCGTCAAGCCGCGGCGCGGAGGCGGATATACGCTGCGCCTCGCGCCCAACATGCGCGGCGAGGTCCAGACGGCCGCCGGGCCGCGCGACGTCGGCGCGGTGCTGGCCGAACCGCCCCTCGGCCGCGCCAAGGGTGACGTCCGCGAGGTCGCGCTCTTTTCGGGCGACCGCGCCAAGCTCACATTCGTCGAGAACGCCGACCTGCGCATCGAGATCCGCTGGGTCGATCCGCCCGAGGTGCTGCCCAAACCCAAGGTCGAGGACCCCATGATGTTCCAGACGCTCGTGGGGACGTCCCTCGTGCTGGGATTGGCCGCGGCGCTGCTCGTCGTCCTCTATCGCGCGCCCGAGAAGCCCCTCACCGTGAGCGCCGAACGCGCCGCGAAGATCGAGGCGCCCGTGCGCGAGATCGAGAAGAAGGCCACGGCGCGCCGCGCCGCCGAAAAGCAGGAAAAGGAAGAGAAGAAGAAAAAAGAAGAAGGCCAGATGAAGAAGGCCAAGGAGAAGGCCGGCAAGCTCGGGCGCGAAGACGCGACGGAGAAAGACACGGTTATCCCCAAGGGCGAAAAAGACGTGCTGCGCGAGAAGGTCTCGAAGGTCGGCATCCTCGGGCTCATCGGCAAGGAGCGGCCGCAGGGCTCCGGGCTCTCGAAGCTGTTCGCCGAGGACACGGGCGTCGAGCAAGCCGTCGCGGGTATGGCGGGGGCGAAGATGGTCGCGGGGCGCGGCAACGGCGGCCTCGCGACGAGCGGCGCCGGCCCGGGCGGCGGTGGCACGGGCTACGGCCACATCTACGGGGCGGGCAACCTCGACACGGGCGGACGCGGCACGCACGGCAAAGGGCGCGGGCCGAAGCTCGCCGAGCGGGGCGAGCGCGAGGTCTCGGTGGGGCTCGGCACGGGCGGCGGCGAGACCGACGGGTCGCTCTCGAAGGAGCAGATCAACAAGGTCGTACGCGCCCACCTCGCGGGCGTGAAGTACTGCTACGAGAAGGAGCTCCAGCACAAGTCGGGCCTCTCGGGCGGCGTCGACATCTTCTGGGTGATCCAGCCCGACGGGGCCGTCAGCAAGGCCAGCGTGAAAAACACGACGCTGGGCGACACCGCCGTCGAAGGCTGCATCCTGCGTCAGGTCAAGCAGTGGCAGTTCCCCAAGGCGCCCGGGCAGACGATCGTGGGGCGTTACCCCTTCATCTTCAAGGGAGGGAGCTAATGCGGCCTCTCCGCCTGCTCCTGTGCGTCGCGCTGGCGGCGCCCGCCCTCGCCTGCTCGCTGAACACGCCGATCTATTTCAACGGGCCCACGCCGCTGCTCGAGCTCCAGGGCACGGAGATGCTCCCGCGCATCACCAACAGCGTGACGCTGCAGTTCCGGCAGCCGACGATGACCGAGCAGGCCGCGCTCGACGACGCAACCGCGGCGCTCACGCAAGAAGACCCCATGCACCGCAAGGTGCGCGTACCGTGGGTCGCGCGCGACAAGATTCACCTCGAGCTGCTGTTCACGGTCAAGAACCTCGACACGGACCCCGGCACGTTCGACGTCGTCGTCGACGGCGCCAGCGAATACACGAAGTACGACGAGACCGTCGCGGCGGCCGCGCTCGCGCAGGGAAAGAACGACCCGGCGGAGTACCTGCCCCTCATCAGCCTGCACCCGCAACTGCCCACGATGCTCGCACCCGGCGCCGTATACCAGGGCGTCGTGCGCGAGGACGACTTCGCCGAGGGCGAGTTGGATCTCGACGCCATGGGGCGCTGGATGGCGCCCTTCGAGGCGGTGCTCATCAACCGCTCGGACGTGAACCCCGTCGGCCTCGAGAACGTGCCGGCGCACGTCGTCACGCCCGCGCTCGTCGAGGTGGACGTCACCTTGACGGCCGACAAGCACATGACGTGCGAGTGGACGTTGCGCGTCCGCGACGACGAGGATCGCCTGTGGCACATCACGGGCGATCCTAAGTTCCACCCGGCGCCGACCCTGTTTCAGCCCGTGCCCGCCACGAACATGCCGTAACATCGCGCCCATTGAGAGTCCGCCGTCCTCGTCGCCGTGCTCGCCCAGCTCGCCTCGCGCGTCTGGCCGCGAGCGCGTTCCTGGCCTCGCTCCTGTCGTGGACTTTCGCGCCCGCGGCGCGCGCGCAGGTCACGAAGGAGCCCGAGGCCGCGATTTTCCCCGATCCGAAGAAGTTCGCGCACGGCCTCTTCACGGAGGGCGAGGTCGGCGCGGTCGCCTTCTTCGGGCCCGCGGGCGACAACGTCGCGCCCGGGTTCGCGATCGGCGCGCGCGTCGGCTACGACGTCCTGCGCTTCCTCGCCGTGCAGTTTCACGCGCTCGGCTCGACGCATCTCACGAAGGCGGGCGAGCACCCGCAGGGTGACCAGCTCCTGCAGACGTACCAGGGCACGCTCGAAGGCAAGCTCACGCTGCGCTTCGGACAGCTGTCGATCTTCGGCGAAGGCGGCGCGGGCCTGACGCGCCTGTCGACCAACCTCCTCTATCAGCTCGGCGTCGAGCAGCAGTACCGCACGGGGCTCACGGCGGGCGGCGGCGGCGGCATCGACTACCACTCGCTGTCGCGGCACTTCTCGATCGGGCTGCGCGGCGAGTACTACTGGCTGCGCGACCTGCGCTCCAGCACGGACCTCATCGCGACGACCTACCTGAGGTACACGTTTTGAGGCTCGCGCG
>DATKFB010000381.1:0-8911 GCA_035544435.1 Polyangia bacterium | reverse complement strand
CAGGTCCTCGTCGATCGCGCCGATGGTCAGCGCGCGCAGCCGCTCGGGGAGCACGTCGTAGTAAGTGCCGGGCGTCGGCATGAACTCGACGCCATGCGCGCGCAGGCCGCGCACGGCGCTCACGATGTCGGGAACGGACAGCGCCGAGTGCTGGACGCCGTCGCCGCGGTTGTCCTCGGCGAAGAGGTTGATCTGCGAGTCCTTGAAGAAGGGACGGAACGGCTCGTTGTTGGCGAACTTCAGGCCCGAGGCCCTATCCCACATGACGATCGACTTCAGGCCCGAGCCGTGCGCCCGCTGGCCGCCCGGGTTCGGCAGGGCGACGTCGTTGGTGTGGAAGGCGATCTCCCAGAACGTCTCGAAGCCGAGGACGTGCTCCATCCAGAGCAGCGCCGGCTTCATTGTCTGGAAGTTGGAGGTGACGTGGTCGATGCGCTCGAACCCGAAGCGGTTCGTGGCCGTCGGCCGCGCCGGGTTGGCCACGAAGCCGGGGAAGAGCGACCGGTAGCCGCGCCGCTCGACGAAGCGAAAGGTCGTGTCGCCGAAGGGCGTCGTGATCGAAACCATCTTGAGCGTTCCGCCGTCGTCCTCGAAGCGCTGCACGTCGGTGATGAAGGTCGCGCCGCGCTCGTCGAGCAGGCGGAAGGTCTGATCGATGTCGTCGACGGCGAGCACGAGCGTCCCGACGCCCTCCGGGTGCTTGCGCAGGTACCGCCACGCGCGCCCGCCCTCACCGTGCGGCTCGTGGATGACGAAGGTGGCGTCACCCACACCGAAGGCCGCCGAGCGCTGGCGCCCCTCGCGCTCGAGCTCGGGCCCGCTGCCCCCGAGCTCGGCGAAGTCGAGTTTGTCGACGAAGAACCGCCGCGTGCGCTCGAGGTCGTGGACGTAATAGTGCAACGCCTCGAGCTTCCGGATGCCGAGTGAGGTCAGCGGGGCCACGGCTCCATTTTACCTTACGGGCGCAGGCGCGTCCGGTTGCGCGTCGGCGTGCGCGGTCTGGAAGGCGGGTAGGGCGGCGCACGTGACGTCGACGCGCGCCAGGGTCGGATAGGGCGCGAGGTCGACGCCGAAGCGGCGGGCGGCGTAGAGCTGCGGCACGAGGTAGACGTCGGCGATCGTCACGGCCTCGCCCACGAGGAAGGTCCCCGCAGTCTCGCGCGCGGCGCGCTCGAGCACGGCCAGGCCACGCGAGATGAAGTGCTCGAGCCAGGCCCGCGGATCCACGCCGAGGGCCTGGACCTTCTTCGTCGTCGCGAGGTTCTGAAAGGGCTGGATGCCGGAGTTCACGATCTCGGCGAGCTGACGCGCGCGGGCGCGCGCCCAGGGCTCGGAAGGCAAGAGCGGCGGCGTGGGGTAGCGCTCCTCGAGGTACTCGATGATCGCCATCGACTGGGTGATGCGCCGCTGGCGCCCCTCGGGTCCGAGCTCGTCGAGCTCGAGCACGGGGACCTGCTCGGCCAAGTTGAGGTCGCGGAAATCATCGGTGTGTTGCTGCCCCGCGCCGAGGTCGAGGGTCACGACATCGTGTTGGACGCCCTTCCAGGCCAGGGCGATGCGCACCCGCCAGGGCGAGTTGCTGCGCCAGAACGTGTACAGCTTCACGGCACTCCGACGACCTTCTGCTCGATGCGCCCAAAGAGGCTCGTTCCCGCGGCGTCGAGCATCTCGATCGCGATCGTATCGCCAGGCTTCATGAACGGAGTCTTGGCGCGCCCGAGCTCGATCATCTCGATGGCGCGCCGCTCGGCGAGGCACGAGACGCCCCTCGCGCGGTCGGCGTTCGAGACCGTGCCGCTGCCGAGGATCGTCCCCGCGCAGTAGGCGCGTGTGCGCGTCATGTGCGCCACGAGATCGTGGAAGGAGAAGTGCATCTCGGGCCCCGCCTCGGGGTCGCCCACGAGCGCGCCGTTGTAGGTCGAGCGGAGGCGCAGGTGCACGCGGCCGTCGCGCCACGCGCCGCCGAGCTCGTCGGGCGTCACGGCGAAGGGCGAGAAGGCCGTGGCCGGCTTCGACAGAAAGAAACCGAAGCCCTTGGCGATCTCGGCCGGCACGAGGTTCCGCAGCGTGACGTCGTTCGCGAGCATGAGGAGCCGGACGTGCCGCTCGGCGTCCTCGGCGCGCGTGCCAGCGGGCGTGTCGCCGAGGATGGCGCAGACCTCGGCCTCGAAGTCGAGCCCGAGCCCCACGTCGCCGCCCGGCAGCGGGATGTCGTCGCGCGGTCCGAGCAGCACGCCCGAGCCGCCCTGGTAAAGCAGCGGGTCCGTCTCCAGCGTGTCGGGCGGCGCCGACCCGCGCGCCTTGCGCACGAGCCGCACGTGGTTGAGGTAGGCCGAGGCGTCGATCCACTCGTAGGCGCGCGGCAACGGACAGGCGAGGGCGCGCGCGTCCATCGGCTCGCCGGCGTCGGGCTGCGACCCGTCGGCCGCTTCCAGGCGCGCCGCGAGGGCCGCGAGCGCGGGCGCGGCGCGGCCCCAGTCGTCCAGGGCCGCCTGCAACGTGGGCGCGACGGCGGCCGCTCGCGCGAAGGCTGTCCCATCGCGACCCACGACGACGAGCGTCCCATCCCGGCTTCCGTCCCGCAGCGTTGCGAGCTTCATGAGCGGTCGCGCCCGCTGGGCGCGAGGTGTGGGTGGCAGGGCGTCGCGGCCGTGAATGCGGCATGCCGGCACATCCGGGACATGCCGCCCAGTGTAGTAAGCTCCGGGCCCATGGCCAAGGATCCGCAGGCGGCCCCAGGGAACGTCGACGCCGATGCCGCCAAGCTCGCCGAGATTCGCACGCAGATCGACGCCACCGACGACGAGCTCCTCCGCCTCCTCAACCGGCGCGCCGCCTTCGTCGCGACCGTGGCCGACCTCAAGTCGGCCCTGCAGGTCCCTTTCTACGTGCCCTCGCGCGAGCGCCAGATCGCCGATCGCCTCTCCGCTGCGAACCCGGGTCCGTTCCCCACCGAATCGATCCGGTCGGTCTTCCAAGAGATCTTCAGCGCGTGCCTCAGCCTCGAGAGGAAGGTGCGCGTCGCCTATCTCGGCCCCGAGGGGACCTTCTCGCACCAGGCCGTCAAGCGGCAGTTCGGCATGTCGGCGCGCGCAACGCCGATGGGCACGATCCCCGCCGTGTTCGAGGAGGTCGAGCGCGGCAATGCCGACTTCGGCGTCGTACCCGTCGAGAACACGACCGAGGGCATCATGCACCACACCCTCGACAGCTTCATGGACAGCGACCTCAAGGTCAGCGCCGAGATCACGCTCGAGGTCACGATGTGCCTGCTGGCGCGGGCCGGCATCGACCTGTCGCAGATCGAGCGCGTCTACTCGATCCCGATCGCGCTTGGCCAGTGCCGCCGTTGGCTTGCGACCAACCTGCCGCGCGCGACGCTCGTCGAGGCGCGCTCGACGGCCGACGCCGCCCGCCAAGCCCACGACGACGCGCGCGGCGCCGCCGTCGCCTCCGAGCTCGCGGCGAAGCTCTATGACCTGCACGTCGTGCGGCGCAAGATCGAGGATCTCTCCCACAACATGACGCGCTTCCTGCTGCTCGGGCGGCAGCAAGCCGAGCCCACGGGCCGCGACAAGACCTCCGTGCTGCTCGTGACGCGCGACGAGCCGGGCATCCTCTTCCGCACGCTGGGCGCGTTCGCGCAGCGTGGGCTCAACATGACGAAGATCGAGAGCCGGCCGTCGCGTCGCGCGCCCTGGGAGTACGTCTTCTTCGTCGACGTCGATGGGCACGAGCGCGACGAGGGCGTCGCGGCAGCGCTCGCCGAGGTGCGCGCCGCGTGTGAATCCGTGAAGGTGCTCGGCTCGTACCCCAAGGCCGACGGCGCGACCGCGCCGCCTCCGCACCCGACGTAGCGATCCGACGTAGCGCGGCAAGCCGGCGCCTGGCGCGGCTCCGCACGTTTACGACGCGGCCACACGAACATCGCAAGGCCACGCGCGGCGCGGCCCTGGACCGCTCGAGGCCGTTTTCCCGAACGCTGTTGCGGGGTTTGCAACAGGACATTCCCTCAAGGGGCCTAAGGGCGAGGCCGATGTTCACCGCTAGTAATGCCCAAGAAGGTCCTCCTCGTCGACGACGATCCGTCGATCCACGCGGGTCTCTTGCGGCTCATCAAGGCGATGGGCTGCGAGGCGATCACGGCGGCGACGGGGGCCGAGGCCATCGCGCGCATCAAGTCGCAAGCGTTCGACCTCTGCATCACCGACTTGCAACTCGCGGACGGTGACGGGCGCGGCGTCGTGCGGGAGGCGCGCGCCGTACGCCCGCCGGTCTCGGTCGTCGCGCTCACGGCTCACGGCACCGTCGGTGACGCCGTCGACGCGCTTCGCATCGGCGCCTCGGACGTCCTCGGCAAGCCCTTCCACATCACGGCTCTCGAGCAGTCGGTGGCGCGCCTGCTCGCGCACGAGCCCTCGCGCGCCGGCCACGCGCGGCCCACCCCCGGCGTGGCCGTCATCGGCGATCACCCGGCCATGCGCCTCGTCCTCGATCGCGTCGAGCAGATCGCCGACACCGACGCGAGCGTGCTCATCCGCGGAGAAACCGGCACGGGCAAGGAAGTCGTTGCGCGTCTCGTCCACGGCGCGAGCCAGCGCCGCGCGGGGCCGTTCGTCGCCGTCAACGTCTCGGCCATCCCCGAGCCGCTCGCCGAGAGTGAGCTGTTCGGGCACGTGCGCGGCGCCTTCACGGGCGCCGACAAGTCGCGCACGGGCCGCTTCGCGGCCGCCGACGGGGGCACGCTGTTCCTCGACGAGATCGGCGAGATGCCGCGCGGCCTCCAGGTCAAGCTCCTGCGCGCGCTCCAGGAGCGCGAGGTGACACCCGTGGGCGGCTCGGAGGCCATCGCCGTCGACGTCCGCGTCGTCGCCGCGACCCACCGCGACCTCGAGGGCATGATCGAAGAGGGCACGTTCCGCGAGGATCTCTTCTACCGCCTCGACGTCGTGCCCATCGAGATCCCGCCGCTGCGCGAGCGCCGGCAGGACATCCCGGCCCTCGCCGACCACTTTCGCGTCGACGTGAACGCGCGCGAGGGGCGGACCGTGCCCGGGTTCGCGCTCGATGTCATTCAGCGCCTCGGCGCCTACGACTGGCCCGGGAACGTGCGCGAGCTCGAGAACCTCGTCGAACGGCTCGTCGTCGTCGCGGGCCACCGCATGGTCGTCATGGACGACCTGCCGGCGCATCTGCGCATGTCCGTCGTCGATCTCGAGAACGCGACGCTCGATCTCCCGGAGAGTGGGGTGGATCTACGCATCTTCCTCACACAGCTCGAGGAGCGCCTCATCGCGCAGGCGCTCGAGCGCACGGGCGGTAACAAGAACCGCGCCGCCGAGCTGCTCGGCATGAACCGCACGACGCTCGTCGAAAAGTTGCGAAGGAGAAACGTGGCCTGATACTGGGAACTAACACGGCCGCTGTCGTCGATGTCGCCGGACGTCGTCGCAAGAGGCCCATGTCGGGAAGCTGGCGACCGTCACTGGAATGACGGCGCCACGAATCCGCGACCGCCAATCCGATGACGGCCGCGACGCGACACGCGCGCGAGACCCATGCGCGGCGGGCCCGTTGACACGCCATGAACGTGGCACGCCTCCTGCTCTAGGCAGAAGGCATGGCGACTATCAAAGTGAAGAAGGCCGGCAAGGTCTCGAAGAAGTCCTCCTCCTCCTCGAAGAAGACGGATCTCGTCGCGCGTCGCAACGAGTACGCAGCTAAGTTCTTCCCCTACATCGAGAAGGTCGCCCGCCGCCTCGCGCGCCGACTGCCGGCGCACGTCGAGATCGACGACCTGATCTCGTCGGGCGTCATCGGCCTCATGGAGGCTGCCGAGCGCTTCGACCCGAACCGGGTCGACAGGTTCGAGGCCTTCGCGGAGTTCCGCATTCGCGGCGCGATGCTCGACGACCTGCGCTCGCGCGACACGCTGTCGCGCGACATGCGCCGCCTCTCGAATGAGCTGCGCGACGCCACGCGCCGCCTCGAGGCCCAGCTCGGCCGCACGCCCGATCACGAGGAGATCGCCAAGCGCCTCGGCGTCGGCGTCGACGAGCTCTACGCGCGCCAGCAGAAGCTCTCGGGCTCGTCAGTGGTCGGCATCGACGACGCGGGTCCCGACCTGCTCGAGCGCACGGGCGACCAGTCGGCGGCCGATCCGTTCGAAGCCGCGTCGCGCCGCGAGCTGCTCGGCCGCCTCGTCGGCGGAATCGGCGATCTGCCCGAGAAGATGCAGCAGGTTCTGTCGCTCTATTACTGCGACAACCTCAACCTCAAGGAGATCGGGACGGTCCTCGGCGTGACCGAGTCCCGCGTCTGCCAGATCCACGGCGAAGCCACGCGCCGCCTCCGCGACACGCTCGGTGAGCTGGCCGTCGAAGCGGCCGCGTAGGCGGGAAGGCCGCCGCGGACGCGGCTAAGTTAGTATAATTGCTGCATTGTTTCTGTGGAGAAACTTTCGGCTCAAGGTTGGGTTCTCCCGGGCCGATGGTGTAGGCATGAGCAACACCACCCGGCACATCCCCAAACGTCGGCCGCCCGTGCCGGCGCAGCGCGCATCGGCTCCCCGCGCGCCGCAGTCGGTCCAAGGCGGGAACAAGGTCGACACGCTTCGCCGCCTCGTCGCCGCTGGTCAGTATCAGGTCAGCCCCAAGTATCTGGCGATGAAGATCTTCAAGGCTGCCGGCCTCGAGTAGACGCCGGCCGCGCTTTCTGGCTAGCGGTCCCTTGCGGGAAGCAGGCACGTAAGACGTAGACCTGTGCGCCGTACACGGCTCGGTTGAACGGGTTTCGCGTCGCGAACGGAAACTCCTTCCGACGGCCGAGCGGAACGCCGCACCTCTTTTCGAGGCGTGCGTAGGGCCCATCCTGGGGGGCGCCATCGTCCACGACGGTGTTGACACCGAACTGCTCGACAAGAGCACGAAGTTTTTCGTCGCCGACGGCCGGCGGGACGTCACTCATCGCGGGGTCAGCGACGGCAAACGGCCGCGGCGCAAAGAGGGGAAAGCCTTGTGGCTCGACGATGACGGCTCTCGTCGGGAGAAGCGTGTCTAGCCATTTGCCCTCGGCGTAGCCATAGGCGGCCTTGGTCAGTACGGCGTCCCTGCATCCCGCCGTGAGCGCGCCCGGGAAGAGCGTCGCGGCGCCAAAGAGCGCCACGGAAGCCGAAGCGGCGCCTTGTACCATCAGTCCTGCGACGACGACCTTTTTGACGCGGCTCCAATCGGCGATCGCCAGCGCTGCGCCTGCCCACAGGAACGGCTCCAAGAGAAAGCGAGGCGCAAGCTGGCCTAGGAGCAGGCAGGTCGCGATGGCGGCCAGCGCGGCCAGCAGGAGGAGCCGCGCCGGGCCCTTCGCGTCGATCGCCGGAATGAACGCCAACGCCCCAAGGCCTAACGTCGTCGTGATTGCGCTGGGATGGACGGTACCCAGTATTGAAAGGGGAAGACGAAGCAGCGTCGCGAGGTCACGCTCGCCGCCCGCGTCGCGCAGGTGGGTGGCGAACGCGAGCATGCCCAGATCGGGTCGCGAGCGGAAGCGCTCGAGGAAAGGCGAGATCGGGTCGCCGAAAAAGAAAGAGTTCCGCGCGAGAAGTGGGACCCAGGCGAGGATGATCGCCGCCGCGGCGATCGCGAACGCCACGCCGAAGTGCCCGCTCTTCCGGGCGGCGAAGAGCCCGATGAGGACGGCAAATCCCGCGGTGAGGATGAAGGAGATTTTCGACGAGAGTGCGAAGGCCGCGCACGCGAACGCCAGCAAGGCGTCGGCCGGGCCGAAGTTCTCGAAACGACGCACGGCCAGGACGAGGGCGACCGTGGTCGCGGCCGCCGGCAGCATTTGCGGTTTCTGATTGGGGACGAGGAAAGCGACCAAGGGACAACCGACGACCAGCAGCCAAGCCACGCGCCGGTCGCGGTCGGTCGGCGCCAACGCGGCGGCTGCCACCGCGGCCGCGACGAGGCCGCCGACCTGAAGAGCCGCCCCGAGCGAGTCGGTACCCGCAGCCAGGCCCAGGAGGTTGAGGGACTCGGCGACACCGATGAGGCGCGTGCAATACCAATCGACCCGCGGGTACGCGCCGCCGTGGCGGAGCCAGTCGAGCGGAACGCTGAGGTGGTATGCGATAGAGTCGGCATCGGTGGGCGGTCCCAGCGCCGCGGCGCCGAGGCCGATGACGGTGACGGCCACCAAGAGGACCGCGCCTTGCTCCCAGCGCGGCGCAAATCTCAACGAGGAGAGCTCGCGGCGCGCGGCCTCCATGAGCGCTCGGTGGTGACGGAGGAGGGCGTAGGCGCCGGTCGCGGCGAGCGTCCAGCCCAGCGGTCGCAGCACCGCGGTCGACGACAGCTGCGCGAGCGCGAGTCCGTGGACGATCACGGCGGTAACGGCCGCCGAGAGGATGAATCCGGCGGCGGCGTCGAGAGCCTCGGGCCGCCCGCCTCGGAGGCGGCTGGCGAGGCGCCATCCCAAGGAGGCGAGGCCTGCCGCCATCAGGACGGACAGGAGCGCCGGAATCGGAGGTGGGAGGACGACATCCTCCAACCTCAGGAATCCGAGCGGCGGCGCCGTCATCGTCGCGTCCGAACGTGACTGCCCCGCATGGGCGGCGACACTACCGCCTCGGCAACGGTCGGTCCAGGGAGCGACCGACGACGACCTGCTCCTGTGTTCGAAGGACCTCGCGGGCCCACGCGGCCGGTTAGTCCTCCGGCTCGGCGAGCTCGACGCGGTTGCGGCCGTTGGCCTTGGCGCGATACATCGCCGAGTCGGCCAAGCGGAGGAACGTGCTCTCGCGGCGGCGTGCCGTGCCGCCGGGCGCGAGATGGTCGCGATACGAGGCCACGCCGAGCGAGGCCGTGATGCGCGGCAGCACCGTCGCGCCGTGCTCCCCCTCGACGCCCGGCTC
>DATKFB010000380.1:0-6294 GCA_035544435.1 Polyangia bacterium | reverse complement strand
GCCCGAGCGCCGCCGCGCCGCCCGCGCAGCCGAGCTCGGTGAGCGGTAGGCGGCGCACGTCGCGGCGGAATCCGAGCTCGGGGACGAGGTAGGCGTCGAGCGATGGAATGATGATGCCCGTGCACGACACCGTGACGAGCAGATCGATCTCCTCGGCGCGAACGCCGGCCCGGGCGAGCGCGTCCGCCGCGACATCGCGCCCGAGCGCGATGGCGTGCGTGCGGTAGAGCGACGAGCTCTCACCGAGCGCGCGCGGCCGTCCGAAGTCGCCGATGGGGTAGACACTGTGGCGGCGTTCGACGGCCGTGTGATCGAACAGCGAGAGCGCCGCCTCGAGACGCCGCGCGGGCAGCGGCAGGAGGGCACGCAGGCGGTCCTTGACCTCTTCCTGCGTCGCTGAGTGCTGCGGCACGGCCGTGGCCGTGGCGACGATGAAGGGGTCGGTTTCCATGCGGCAGAACCTGTGCCCGCGCCGACCATCGCACAAGCGGGCCGCGGAGCCTAGGCGGCGGGTTGGGGGTTATCTCCGTGGCGGCGATCCGTTAGAGTCCATTTGCCATGTCCCAGCAAGAAGAGCTCGTCGGCCTCGGGAAGCGATTGCTTCTCAACAACTACCGCCAGGCGTCGATCGTCATGACGCGCGGCGAGGGATGCGTGCTCTGCGACGTCTCCGGCCGCCGCTTTCTCGACATGACGGCCGGCGTGGCCGTGTGTGTGCTCGGTCACGGTGACGTCGGCCTGGCCGACGCCATCGGCACGCAGGCGCGCCGCCTCGTCCACGCCTCCAACCTTTATTACCTGGAGAACCAGCTCCTCCTCGCCGAGGCGCTCTCGCGCCGCGCGTTCAAGGGCCGCGCCTTCTTCTGCAACTCGGGCACCGAGGCCAACGAGGCCGCGCTCAAGCTCGCGCGCCGCTATCAGGTCGTCACGCGCAGCCAGCCGGGGCGCGTCGAGCTCGTCGCGTTCGAGAACAGCTTTCACGGCCGCACGATGGGCGCGCTCGCCGTCACGGGTCAGCCGAAGTACCGCGCGGGCTTCGGGCCGCTCGTCGAGCCCGTGCGCTTCCTTCCCTTCGGCGACGCGTCGGTGCTGCGCGGCGCGATCACCGACAAGACGTGCGCCGTCATCGTCGAGCCCATCCAGGCCGAGGGCGGCATCGTGCTGCCGCCGCCGGGCTACCTGCAAGAATTGCGGCGCCTCTGCACCGAGACCGGCACCGTGCTCATCTTCGACGAGGTCCAGACCGGCGTGGGCCGCACGGGGACCTTCTATGCCTTCGAGAACGAGGGCGTCGTGCCGGACGTCGTGACGCTCGCCAAGGGCCTGGGCGGCGGCGTGCCCATCGGCGCCATGCTCGCGAACGAGGAGGTCGGGCGCGGGTTCGAGCCGGGCACGCACGCCTCGACGTTCGGCGGCAACCCGCTCGCGACGGCGGCGGCGCTCTACGTGCAACATACGCTCGACGCGAGCGGCCTGCTCGAGCGCTGCCGCGACGTGGGCGCGCACCTCGGCTCGGCGCTGCTGCGCCTCGCCGAGCGCCGCAAGCCGCGCACGCGCGGCGCGCGCGGGCGTGGCCTGCTCCAAGGCCTCGTGCTCGACGGCGAGGCGGCCCCCGTCGTGGCGCGCGCGGCCGAGCGCGGGCTGCTCGTCTCCGCCGCGGGCGGAAACGTCCTGCGCTTCGCGCCGCCGCTCATCGCCACCAAGGCCCAGATCGACGAGGCCGTGCAGCTCCTCGACGCGGCGCTCGCAGACTGACGAGGGCTCATGGACACGCGCAAGGACTTCCTCAGCTTCTGGGACCTGCCCGACGGCGGCATCGAGGCGCTCATCGTGCGCGCCGAGGAGTTCCGGCTCCTGCGGCAGCTGCGCGAGCCGCACGCCACGCGGCCGGGCCGCATCCTCGGCATGGTCTTCGAGAAGGCCTCGACGCGCACGCGCGCGAGCTTCGAGATCGCCATGTTCGAGCTCGGGGGTCACGCGCTCTACCTCGGCACGCAGGGGTCGCAGCTCGGGCGGGGCGAGCCCATCCGCGACACGGCCCGCGTGCTCTCGGGCTACTGCCACGGGATCATGGTGCGCACGTTCGGCCAGGACCGCGCCACGGAGATGGCGCAGTACGCGCGCGTGCCCGTCATCAACGGCCTCACGGATCTGCTGCACCCGTGCCAGGTGCTCGCGGACCTGCAGACGGTCGCGCAGTGCTTCCGCGATCGGGGCGACGTTGGCCAGGCGCTGCGGTCCGTGAAGTACGCCTGGATCGGCGACGGCAACAACATGGCGAACTCGTGGATCGAGGCCGCCGGCATCCTGGGCCTCGACCTCGCGCTCGCGTGCCCGCCCGGGTTCGAGCCCGACTCGAGCATCTACGACCGCGCGCGCGCCACGGAGCGGGGCCGCATCACGATCCTGCGCGACCCGGCCACCGCCATCGCCGGGCGGCACGTGGTCTCGACGGACGTATTTGCGTCCATGGGCCAGGAGAGCGAGGCCGACTCGCGCCGCCGGGCCTTCGAGGGCTACTGCATCGACGCCGCGCTCATGGCGCGCGCGGCCCCCGACGCCGTCGTGCTCCACTGCCTGCCCGCCCACCGCGACGAGGAGATCACCGACGACGTCATCGAGGGCCCGCAGAGCGTGGTCTGGCAGCAGGCGGAGAACCGTCTGCACGCCCAAAAGGCCCTGCTCGAGACCCTCATCCCCTGAGCCCACTGTCAGGCCACGCACGGTCTCAAGGACGGGTGTCAGACTGCCGACACCAGGGAACGCCATCGGGATCGAGACGGAGCGAGATGAGGCGATCGAGATGAAAGACGCGCGTGAGGACGGCGTCCCGTCGGACGACGATCTGGTCGAGGAGATCGACCTGACGCCCAGTTCCAACCGCACGGCGACGACGCGCGCGGCGCTGTCCGACGACGCGCACGCGCGGACGACGCAGGACCACTCGGGGCGGGTCGACACCCTGCGCACGGCGGAGATCAACGTCGAGCGCGATCGGCGCGACACGCTGATCTCACCCATCTCGGCGCTGATCGCCGAGTCGATGACCGACATCTCCGAGCTCGCCGCGGGCCGCGATCCGGCCGCGCCTCGCCCCGAAGGCAACGAGCTGACCCGCCGCGTGGGCGACTCGGATCGCCAGCCCACGCCGAGAGAGCGCAGCCGGGGCTACGCGGTCGAGGTGTCGGGCGATCCCAACGCCCGCGCCCGCACGCGCGCGGCGCACCTCATCGATCAAGCGCGCGCGCTGCTGGAATCGGGGGCGCTCGCGGGCGCCGTCGTCGCGGCCGAGCAGGCGCTCGACGAGGCCGAGCGCGCGGCGGCGCCCGGCATCGCCGAGGTCATCGAGCCGGCGCGCGCGCTTTTCGCCCAGGTCTTTGCGACGTACGTGGGCTCGCTCGACGAGGTTCCCGTCATGGCCAAGCGCATGCAGGACATCTCGCCCCTGGCCCTCGACGACCGGCGGCGCGCCGTTCTGGCCCATGTCGACGGCGCTCGCTCGCTCGCTCAGATCCTCGACGCCACGCGCCTACACGCGGTCGACGGTCTGCGCATCGCCGCCTCCCTGCTGCGCGCCGGCATCATTCGCGTCGTCTGACGAGAGCCCGGCTCCCTGCCGCTCGCGGGCGCCCGGTCCCCCCTCGCTCCGCGCGGCAAAGCCGCGCTGCGCTCGCTATCTCGATGGTCCCTCCTGCTTTTGCGCCGCGAATGTGATAGCTCCTCGCTCATGAAGATCGTCCTCGCGTATTCGGGCGGCCTCGACACGTCGGTGGCCATCGTCTGGCTCAAGGAGAAGTACAACGCCGAGATCGTCGGCTTCTGTTCGGACGTCGGGCAGAGCGAGGATCTCGAGGCCGCGCGCAAGAAGGCCCTGCGAACAGGCGCCGTCTCCTGTCACGTCGTCGACCAGCGCGACGAGTTCGTGCAGGACTACGTGTTCCCGGCCGTGCGCGCCGCCGCGATCTACGAGGGCGAGTACTACCTCGGCACGGCGCTCGCGCGCCCGTGCATCGCCAAGGGCATGATGGAGGTCGCGGCGCGCGAGGGCGCGACCGCCATCTGTCACGGCTCGACGGGCAAGGGCAACGACCAGGTGCGCTTCGAGCTCGGGGCGTACTGGTTCAACCCGGGCATCAAGATCATCGCGCCCTGGCGCGAGTGGGAGTTCAAGTCGCGCAGCGAGCTCATCAAGTTCGCGGCCGACAAGAAGATCCCCGTCGAGGCCACGGCCGCTAAGCCGTACTCGATCGATCGCAACCTGCTGCACACGAGCTACGAAGGCGGAATCCTCGAGGACCCGGACGCCGAGCCGCCCGCCGAGATGTTTCAGCGCACCGTCGACCCGCGCAAGGCGCCCGACGAGCCGCGCGAGGTCGCTATCGGCTTCGAGAAGGGCACCCCCGTGGCGGTCGATGGCCGGCCCCTGGGCCCGGCGGCGCTCCTCGGCGAGCTCAACACGCTCGCGGGCGAGCACGGCGTGGGCCGCGCCGACGTCGTCGAGGATCGGTTCGTCGGCATGAAGAGCCGCGGCGTCTACGAGACGCCGGGCGGCACGCTGCTGCACAAGGCCCACCGCGCCGTGGCGTCGCTCACGATGGATCGCGAGGCCATGCGCCTGCGTGACTCGCTCGCGACGGAATATGCGACGCTGGCCTACCGGGGCTTCTGGTTCTCGCCCGAGCGCGAGGCGCTGCAAAAGCTCGTCGACTCCGTCAACGAGCCCGTCACGGGGACGGCGAGGCTGCGCCTCTTCAAGGGCAGCGCCGCCGTCATCGGCCGGAGCGCGCCGCGCTCGCTCTACCGCACCGACATCGTGACGTTCGAGGACGACCGGGGCGCCTACGACCAGCGCGACGCGGGCGGCTTCATCCGCCTCAACGCGCTTCGCCTGCGGACGTCCGCGACCGCCCTGCGCGGACGGTAGAAACACCGTCGGTAAGGGGGCCCACGAAAGGGTCCGGGCGGCCCTCAAGAGAACGCGCCGCGCCGCCGATGACCCGGGGGATGTCCGAAGCTACCGAGGTCGGCCCCCCCATCGCCAAGGGCGCCCGAGACGCCGTTCCCGAAGAGCCGAAGGCCAAGGTGCTCGTCGTCGACGACGAGCCTGTGACGGCGCGCAGTTACGCGCGGGCGCTCACGGCGGCGGGCTACCGGGTCACCATCGCGCACGACGGCCGCGAGGCGGCGGCGCTCGCCAAGGATCAGGGCTTCGACGTCATCGTGAGCGACATCGCCATGCCCGACATGGACGGGCTGGCGCTCCTGCGCGCGATTCGCCAGTCCGATCTCGACGTGCCCATGGTCTTCATGACGGGCAGCCCCGCCATCGAGAGCGCCGTGCAGGCCATCGAGTACGGCGCCTTCCGGTACCTGCTCAAGCCGGTGGCCCCGGCGGCGCTGCTCGACGTCGTCGAGCGCGCGGCGCGCGTGCACCGGCTCGCCAAGGTGCGCCGCGAGGCCGTGCTCGTGCGCGAGCTCGACGGCAAGCCCATCGGCGACCGCGCGGGGCTCGAGGCCCGCTTCGCGTCGGCCCTCGAGAAGCTGTGGGTCGCGTCCCAGCCCATCGTCAGCTGGAGCGGCCGCCAGACCTTCGCGTATGAGACGCTGCTGCGCACCGACGAGCCGACGCTGCGCAGCCCGCTCGACTTCTTCGACGCCGCGGAGCGCCTCGGCCGCGCGCCCGAGCTCGGCCGCATCATCCGTGGCCACGTCGCGAAGATCATCAAGAACACGGACGCGCCGGTCTTCGTCAACCTGCACCCCTCGGACCTCGAGGACGCGGAGCTCTACGCCGACGACGGCGCGCTCACGCCTTACGCCAAGCAGGTGGTCCTCGAGATCACCGAGCGCGCCGCGCTCGACCGAATCCACGAGCTGCAGCAGCGCGTGACGCGCCTGCGCGGCCTCGGCTACCGCATCGCCATCGACGACCTGGGCGCGGGCTACGCCGGCCTCACGAGCTTCGCGCAGCTCGAGCCCGAGGTCGTCAAGGTCGACATGTCGCTCGTGCGCGGCATCGACGCCTCCGCGGTCAAGCAGAAGCTCGTGCGCTCGATCATCGCTCTTTGCACCGAGCTCGGCATCCACCTCATCGCCGAGGGCATCGAGACCCCCGCCGAGCGCGACACGCTCGTGCGCCTCGGCGGCGATCTCTGTCAGGGTTACCTCTTCGCGCGCCCCGACCGCGGCTTCCCCGTTCCCAAGTTCTAGGGCAGCGCCCCGCTCTTGCCAGCGGCCGCCTTTCAGCGCAGCGACGCCACGAGGCGCTCGACCTGCTCCTTCGTCGCCGCGAGG
>DATKFB010000379.1:0-3798 GCA_035544435.1 Polyangia bacterium | reverse complement strand
CGCGTCGAGCGCCACCTCGAGGGCGCGCTCGATGGGGACGCCGCGCCGCCGCTCCTCGACGTAGCGCGCGAGCTGGATGATGCCGAAGTTGACGCCGTTGCCGACGATGATCGAGCCCAGGAACGCCGTGTTCGAGTTCAGCTCGGTGACGCCGAACGGCCGCAGGCTCGCGAGCGCGAAGGCGTAGGTGGCCCCCACGAAGAGCGGCAAGAAGAGCGCCGGGACGGCGCGGC
Organism: Polyangia bacterium; assembly: GCA_035544435.1. Classification (GTDB taxonomy): domain Bacteria; phylum Myxococcota_A; class Polyangia; order Fen-1088; family Fen-1088; genus DASZFV01. Next base: position 3,565 of record DATKFB010000379.1, on the reverse strand, counting down.
GCCACCCGTAAAACACGACGAGCGCCAGCAGCACGGCCGCGCCGACGAGCACGAACGAGATCGTGAGGTCCTCGACGAGGGCGGCCATCTCCTCCGCGGAGATCGCTACGTCGCCCGAATAACCGACGCGCAACCCCGGCCCGTAGTGGCCAGGGCCGCCCAAGGCCGCGACGTCGGCCTTGACCCGCCCGATGAGCTCGGCGGCGCGCGAGGCGCTCGTCGAGAAGCCGCCGACCTCGACGAGCATGAGCGTCGTGCCCAGCTTGGCGCTCGAGAAGCGGCCGTTCTCGAGCTCGGGGCCGCTCACCTCGGCCCGGTACTTGTCCTCGATGTCCGAAAAGTCGACCGACGGCGCCGGCTCGCTATCGTCGAGCAGCGTTCCCGTCTCCTGGCCGTACTCCCAGTGGATGCGGTCCTCGATGCGCTGCCGGATCGTCTGCAGGTCCGCGAGCTGCAGCAGCATCGCCGCGTGCTTCTCGACGAAGGCCCGCTCGGGCGCGTAGCCGACGCGCACGGCGCTCACGAGCTCGGGCGGGTAGGCGCGCACGCGCGCCGCCAGATCGTCGATGAGCCGCTGGCCGTCGGTGAGGCGCCCCCCGGCGCGCGCGTCGATGCCCACGACGACGCCGAGGTATTGCAGGCCCGCCATGCGGGCGCGCAGCTCCTGGATCGCGATGACGCTGGGCGCGTCGCGCGGCAGGAGCTCCTCGACCTCGCTGCGCAGGTTCCGGTAGAGCGACGCCGTGCGCCAGCCCGCCGGGATGGCCAGCAGGAGCGCGAGCGTCCAGAGGAGCCGGCCGTGCCGGAGCGTCCACCCGACGTAGCGGCGGGTCAGGGGCGACGGTTCGCGGTCCGACGGTGAGGCCAAGAGGGGCGCGACTATAGCCGACGATCCCGGCGCGTGCGTCGACGGCGATCACAGCGCGGCCCGGGCGAGGCGCGCTGTGGTAGCTTGGGAGGCCCCCCGATGCGCTTCGTTCCCGACCGTTCCGGCTTCGAGGAGCTGGCCCGCCGCGGCCGGCTGGCCTTCGTCTACAAGGAGGTCGTGGCCGACGCGGACACGCCCGTCTCGGCCTACGCCAAGCTCGGGCGCGGCCCTTACTCGTTCCTCCTCGAGAGCGTCGTCGGGGGCGAGAAGTGGGCCGCCTACAGCTTCCTCGGCGTGCGGCCGCGCGCCGTCGTGCGGGCGCGCGGCGAGGACGTCGAGGTCCTCACGGCCGTCGACTCGAAGTCGTCGGAGTTCAAGATCACCGAGCGCGTCAAGGCCCGCGAGCCGGTGCGCTTCCTCGACGAGTACCTCGCCAAGCTGTCGCCGGCCGTCCCGCCCGGCCTGCCGCGCTTCTTCGGCGGCGCCGTGGGCTTCCTGACCTACGACATCGTGCGCAGCTTCGAACGCCTGCCGAGCACGAAGCCAGACGACCTCGGCCTGCCCGAGCTCTGCTTCGCGATCACCGACACAGTCGTGATCTTCGACAACCTGCGCGGCACGTTGAAGGTTGTCGCGGCCGCCGACGTCGGCGACGGCATCGACGTGCGACGCGCGTACGACGACGCCTGCGCGCGCATCGACGGTGTGCTCGACCGCCTGGCGCACCCGGGCCCCCCGCTCCGCGTGCTCGATCCCGAGCCGCCCGCGCCGCTGCCCGAGCCGCGCTCGACCGTCACGAAGGAGGCCTACGAGGCGGGCGTGCGCCGCATCCAGGAGTACATCCTCGCGGGCGACGCCTTCCAGGTCGTGTACTCGCAGCGGTTCCAGATCCCGCGCGGCGACGTCGATCCCTTCGACGTCTACCGCGCGCTGCGGGTCACGAACCCGTCGCCGTACATGTTCCACCTCGAGTTCCCCGAGGCGACGGTCACGGGCGCCTCGCCCGAGGTCCTCGTGCGCATGGAGGGCGGCGACGTCGAGGTGCGGCCCATCGCCGGCACGGCCCGTCGCGGCGCCACGCCCGACGAGGACGCGCGCCTCGAGGCCGAGATGCGCGCCGACCCGAAAGAGGTGGCCGAGCACGTAATGCTCATCGATCTCGGCCGCAACGACATCGGCCGCGTGAGCGCGCCCGGCACGGTGCGCGTCACTGAGACCATGGTGACCGAGCGCTACTCGCACGTCATGCACCTCGTCTCGAACGTGCGCGGCCGCGTCGCGCCGGGCACGCGCCCCGGCGACGTCCTGCGCGCCGCGTTCCCCGCGGGCACGCTCTCGGGCGCGCCCAAGATTCGCGCAATGGAGATCATCGAGGAGTCGGAGCCGTTCCGCCGCAACCTCTACGGCGGCGCCGTGGGCTACATCTCGTACACGGGCAACGTCGACACAGCCATCGCGATCCGCACGCTCGTCACGAAGGGCGACGCGATCTACGTGCAGGCGGGCGCGGGGCTCGTCGCCGACAGCGTCCCCGAGTCCGAGTACAAGGAGTGCCACAACAAGGCGCGCGCCGTCGTGGCCGCCGTCGAGATCGCGCGCCGCGCCGGGACGCGCGGCGCGACGGACGCCGCGGGTGGCGGGGGAGCCAAGGCCTAGGGCCATGCTGCTCGTCATCGACAACTACGATTCGTTCACCTACAACCTCGTCCAGTACCTGGGCGAGCTCGGGCAGGCCGTGCGCGTAGTGCGCAACGACGAGATCGCCGCCGCGGACATCGGCGCGCTCGCGCCGACGCACCTCGTGATCTCGCCCGGGCCTTGCACGCCCAACGAGGCCGGCATCAGCCTCGAGGCCATCAAGCTCTGGGCGGGCAAGATCCCCATCTTCGGCGTCTGCCTCGGGCACCAGTCGATCGGGCAGGCCTTCGGCGGGAACATCGTGCGCGCGGCGCGCGTCATGCACGGCAAGACGTCGAAGATCTTCCACGATGAGAAGGGGGTCTTCGCGGGGCTGCCGAACCCCTTCGAGGCCACGCGCTACCACTCGCTGCTCATCGAGCGCGCCAGCGTGCCGGACTGCCTCGAGGTGACCGCCAAGACCTGGGACGAGGAGATCATGGCGGTCCGGCACAAGATGTTGCCCGTCGAGGGCGTACAGTTCCATCCCGAGTCCTTCCTCACGACGGTGGGCAAGGACCTCTTGCGAAACTTCTTGGAGAGGAGAGGGCGGCCATGACGCAGCAGTCGCCTCTGGGCGCGGAAATCACGGGGGTCGGGCCGAGCGCGGACTTCGGCGTGCGCGAGGCGCTCGCCCGCGTCGTCGACAGGGGTGACCTCTCGGCCGACGAGATGGCCCGCGTCGTCGGCAAGATCATGGACGGCGAGTCGTCGCCGGCGCTCATCGCGGCGCTGCTGGTCGCGCTGCGCATGAAGGGCGAGACGGTGGGCGAGGTCGTGGGCGCCGCGCGCGCCATGCGCGCCCGCATGGTGCGCGTGCCGTTCGACGCGCCCGTGCTCGTCGACACGTGCGGCACGGGCGGCGACAACTCGCAGTCCGTCAACATCTCGACGCTCGCATCGTTCATCGTCGCCGGCTGCGGCGTCATCGTCGCCAAGCACGGCAACCGCGCGCAGTCGTCGCGCTCGGGCTCGCACGACGTGCTCGAGGCGCTCGGGCTCGACGCCGCGCCGGCCCCG
>DATKFB010000378.1:0-2809 GCA_035544435.1 Polyangia bacterium | reverse complement strand
ACCGAGGTTGGGCGGAGCAAGCCGCGGACCACGCGGAAGCGCGCGTCCTGGGCGGCAAATCAGCGACGATCGCACCCTCTTCAGGCGGAGGCGAGGCCGCGGCATGTCGCCAGAGGCGCGCGTGGGCAAGGGCGGGACGCCGGGTGGGACGTGGGTCGTCCCCGTCCCATCGCGAACGTGACGCGGCCCGGCGTCAGGCGGCGTGCGTCAGCGCGGCGACGCGGGGGCGCGGCGCGTCCGACTGGCATGGCTCATGCTGAGCTGGGCCCTCATGACGTGCATCGTTTGGGTTGGGTGCAGTTCCCGGGTTGCACGCATAGGACGGCGTGATCCCGCGCGGAAGCGTTCGCTCTGCGCGTAGACGGTGCCCGTCTTCCCTCGGATAATCGGCGTTACCAGGCGACGACGATCCGCGAGGAGAGGGCCCCGATGGCTGCAAGTATCGACGAGAAGAGGCAGGACGTCCAGGCCGCGTTCGACGCGGCGTACAGGTTGGCCAACGAGGGGGCCCCCGGCTCGCTCGCGGTCTTCGAGCCGGCCCTGTGGAGCGCGGTGCTGGCCGTCGGGCGCGCGCTGATCGCGCTCTGGATCGCGCGCGGCGCTGCGCGGCCACGGGCGGCCCGGTACGAGCACCAGGGCCGCACGTACGAGATCGTCGCGACCGAGAAGGGCGAGGTGGGCACGCGCTTCGGCAAGATCGCGTACGAGGGGCCCGTGGGCCGGCTCGTTGGCTGGAGACGCGCTGCCCGCGACCTGCCGCTGGATCGGGAGCTGGGGCTGTGCGGTGGCTTCAGCTTCCTCGTGGTGACGACGCTCGTGAAACTGTGCGCGCAGATGGCGTTCGCGTCGGCGCGCAAGACCTTCGGCAGCATCTTCGAGTGGAGCCCGAGCCAACGCGCGACGCTGCGGATGGTGGACGGTGTCGGCGCTGAGGCGAGGCCGTTCCTCGACCAGGCGCCTGCCCCCGAGGACGACGGCGAGGTGCTCGTCATCTTGGCGGACGGCAAGGGCGCGCCCGCGATCTCGAGCCGTGAGCACGCGCGGCGCAGGAGGCCGCATCGGCGACCGAAGAGCGGTACGACCAAGCGCCGCGCGCGACGGGAGCGGCGGCGCGAGTCGCCGCGCCCGCGCCGCACGCCGGGGAAGAAGTCGAAGAACGCCAAGATGGCGGCGGTGGGCGTGCTGTACACGCTCCACAAGACGGAGGGCGGGCTCGAAGGCCCGATCAACAAGCGCGTCTACGCGACGTTCGAGAGCTACCGGGCCCTGTTCGAGTGGCTGCTCAGCGAAGCCAAGAAGCGCGGCTACGGGACCGCGAAGTTCACCAAGGTCCTGTTCGTCGCCGACGGCGCCGAGACGCTCTGGGAGCTCCAGAAGGAGTTCTTCCCCGACGCCGAGGTGTGCCTCGACTGGTACCACGTCGTCGAGAAGCTGTGGAAGACCGGCAAGGCCCTGCACCGCAACAGCCGCAAGAGGCTCGAAGCCTGGGTGGCCGCGCAGAAGAAGCGCCTCCGGCGTGGTCAGGTCCAAGAGGTGATCGACGAGCTTCGCTCGATCCTCGCGGCGACGCCTCGCACGGGCCCCGGCAACAAGTACCGCCGCACGATCCTCGGCAAGACTATCGAGCATTTCACGAAGAACGTCGCACGAATGCGCTACTACCACCTGCGCCGCCAGGACCTGGACATCGGCAGCGGCGTCGTCGAGGGCGCCGTCCGGCACCTCGTCGGCGTACGCCTCGACGGCCCCGGGATGCGCTGGAGCCGCGATCGGATGGAGGCCGTGCTCCTGCTGCGCTGCATCCTGATCAACGGGCAGTGGGACGACTTCACGCGGTTCCTCGCGGCCAAGAACGGCGTCGCGCTGCGCTCCCAGCCCATCCCGACGAGGACTCACGACGCCAAGCCCAACCTCAAGAAGGCCGCGTGACCTGGCTCGCGCAATCGTGGGAAATGTGCGGAACTCTGCTGCAAAGTAGGATCTGCACCCTTCTCACTTCGCAATGCATTAACTGTCTTCGTCGCTGTTGGCACCGCTACTTCACTCCTCTGGATGGTGTACACCAAGTCCATCACCTTCGGCACGATTACCCAAGGCTTGAAACTTGGTCTATATGTTGCATCCTTGTCCGCTCTGTGGTTTGGTGGTATTGACACTATCAACCATTACATTCTTCGCCTCACGCTCGCCGCGAACGGGTTGCTCCCTCTTCGCCTCCCGCGCTTCCTCGATCACTGCGCCTCCCTCATCTTCCTGCAGAAGGTCGGCGGCGGCTACGTCTTCGTCCACCGCCTCCTGCTCGAGCACTTCGCCGAGAGCCCCGACGACCGTGGTGCCTGACCGCATATGCGCGGCGCGCAAGGGGCGAGCGTGCGGGGCTTCTAGAGGCCGAGCCAGGGCCCCGGATCGAGCGTCGATACGCACTACTGCATCGTGGCGCGGCCCGCATGCCCCAACGGCTCCAGGCTCACCACCCGCCCGGTCGCCGCGTCGAGGTACACGCGGTAGGCGGCCCCGTGCGGCACGGCCCAGAAGACCGCCGTCGGCACCCAGATCGCCCGGCCGCCGACCACCCACCACGTCCGCCAGATCTGATCGAGCCCGCGCCCGGCCGGCGCTGGCACCACGTAGCCGCCGATCGTCGCCTGCGCCGGCGCGAAGAGCCCGTTGTTGCGCGTCATGCAGCTCTCCAGCACGCCCTCGACGACCGCCACCGCCCCCGCGCCCTGCCGAGGCGAGAGGCTCCCGCGCCGGTTGTGCGCGAGGTCGCTCTCGTCGAAGCGCAGCACGTCAGAGACCGCTCGGAACA
>DATKFB010000377.1:0-6307 GCA_035544435.1 Polyangia bacterium | reverse complement strand
CAGCACGCTCAGCGCCTTCTGGCCTGACCGCTCACGGCCGCCGACCCGAGGTCGGCAGCCCGCCGACATTGCGTCTTCGCCCCATCTCGGCCGCCCGGCGCGTCGGTCGCCTCAGACCATTGATGGACACATCTTCAGTCTTTAGCGGCGTCCCTTTTTCTTCGCTTTCTTCTTGCCGGCCTTCTTGCTCGATTTTTTGCCCTTCGAAGCCGCCTTCTTCTTGGCTGACTTCTTCGGGGCCGCCTTCTTTCGGGCGGCTTTCTTGGCGCCGGCCTTCTTCTTGCGCTTCTGCCCGCCGATGGCGCGCTTGGCGCGGGCGATGTCTCCGTCGCGATCGACGAAGTAGATGTAGTTCGTGTCCATCTCGACGCCGCCGTCAGCGACCTTCTCCGGACGGCCTTTCGGAACACCGGGCTGCTTTCGCTGAACCTTCCAGACAGCCCCGTCCTTCACGTAATACATGAAGTCCTTCTCGCGGTTCACGCCCAACTTTGCGACTTTCTCGGCCATCTGGTAGCCCCCCGTCAGAAAGTTTGCGAAGACCTCGGCATCGTAGCGGGGGGGGGGACCCTGTCAAGGGAAATCCCGTCGCTGTTCCGACGGAGACGGGGCTTTTTCACGGTGTTTCCTGCGGATTTCGCGCGACCCTGCCGCGCACGTCCGTGAACGCGTCAGACTCTTCGCGCCAGATGAACGTGCTGCTCGCTGCCGCCCGACGTCGCGGGCTCGAGCGGCGCGCCGCGGAAATCTCCCCACGATTGGAGCAGCGCGAGGCCCGCGCGCGTCAATAAATCGGCGACCGCCGACGGTTCGAGCTGGCGGTGGCACAGGCGCACGTGCCGCTCGGCGCCTCGACGGCGCCCGAGGGCGTCGACGGGCTGGTAGTGGAACGTCGTGAGCAGCGTGCCCCGTCGCGGGTCGAACGCGTAGCTGGCCGAGTAGGCCTCGCGTCGGCCCGTCACGGGGTGGCGGAAAAGCGTGCGGTGCCAGCGCCGCGCGGGGCCGGCCGCCCGCACGCGCGCCATGAACTCCGGGTCGGGCGCGAACAGGTCGAAGGCGAGCCAACCTCCCGGGATGAGCGCGGCGCGCACGCTGCGGAAGAACCCGAGGAGCTCCGCGTCGGTCACGAGATGCTGGATGCCGTGGAACGCCACGATCGCGAGGGCGAAGCGCGGCGTCGCCTCGACGGCGAGGCGGCGCAGGTCGGCCCGAACGAGCAGCGCTCGGCGGCGCCCGCTCGGCGGCAGCCTGGCCACGCGCTCCGCGGCGCGGGCGAGCATCGCGCGAGCGTGGTCGACGCCCACGACGACGTGGCCGTCTCGGAGCAGCGGCACCATGAGGCGCCCCGTGCCACAGCCGAGGTCGAGCACCGGGCCGCCGCGCTCGTCGGCGAGCATGCGATAGAAGCTCAGGTCTTCGCGGCGGCGCCGGTACTCCCAGTCGTAGAGCGTGGCGTCCTCGAAGGGCTCGCGCGCGCCGGCGATTTCATCCTCGCGCATATGTGCACTAATCTATTTCGAGAATGACCGACGCGATCGTGCTTCTTTCAGGTGGAATCGATTCGGCGACCGCGCTCGCCATGACGCGCGCCGCGGGACGCCGCTGCCAAGCGCTCTCCTTCCACTACGGCCAACGTCACGTCGTCGAGCTCGCGGCCGCCGCGCGGGTCGCGCGAGCCCTGGGCGTCGTCGAACACCGCATCATCGACATCGATCTCCGGGCCATCGGCGGGTCGGCCCTCACGGACGCCATCCCAGTTCCCAAGGGCCGCAGCGAAGCGGAGATCGGTGGCGGCATCCCCGTGACGTACGTGCCGGCGCGCAACACGATCTTCATGGCGTACGCCATCGCCGTCGCGGAGGTCACTGGGGCCAGCGAGATCGTCGTTGGCGTCAACGTGCTCGATTCGTCGGGCTACCCCGATTGTCGTCCGGAGTGGCTCGCCGCCATGCAGGAGGTCGCGCGGCTCGGGACGAAGGCGGGCGCCGAGCGGCGCCCGTTCACGATGCGCGCGCCGCTCATTCGCATGTCGAAGGCCGAGATCATCCAGGCCGGCGTCGCGCTCGGCGTAGACTACGGCCTGACCCATTCGTGCTACGACCCCGATACGTCGGGGGCGGCCTGCGGCGGCTGCGACTCCTGTCAGCTCCGACGCCGCGGCTTCGAGGCCGCGGGAGTACGCGATCCGACGATCTATTCGGGATCCTGAAAGGGTCCCGCGCGCCCCTGCGCTCGCTCGCGCGGCTGATCCGCGCTCGCTCGGGCCATTTGGGGCGCCTGAGAGGGTCGCGCGTCGGGGGTTACTCGACGCGGCTGGACCAGGGGCCGCCGAAGGCGCCGCTGCCGAGGAAGGCCGGCCGCGAGGCAGCCGACGACAGGCTTCGCGTTGCGGCGAGGAGCCCGTTCAGGTCGACGGGGACGGGCGCGGGAAGCGGGGCGGGGCTGCGACCCTGGGACGGGAGTCCGGGACCGCGCGGCGGGGGCGAGCCCATGCGACCTTCGGGCTCCGCTTCGCGCATCCGACCTTGGCCGCGCCGTCCGCGGCGTCGCCGGCGGCCGCCGTCGCTCTCGAAGCCCTCGAGCTCGGGCGGAAGGGCGCCGTCGTCGAGGTTCGCATCGACGTCGACCGACGCCACGTCCGTGGTCGACACGCCATCTTCCGGATTGGCGCCCGGTTGCACCGCGAGGCCCGGCTCGAGCCCCTCGGCGTCGACGACGATCTCGCAGAGGCGCATGGCGTCCTCGTAGAAGTCGCGCCCGCGAAGGTTCTGCTTCTGGCGAGAGCTCCCCGCCGGCAGGAGATAACGGAGCGCCAGGAGCGTCTGCCGCGCGAGCTCGCTGTCGCGTCGCGAGGGCCGCAGGCGCTCCAGCGCGGGCGCGATGGACTGTGAGATGAGCTGGCCGATGTCTCGAACCCCACGCGTGTTTGGGTCGAGCGCGTCGCGCAGCGGCGGCAACAGCAGCGTCGCGAGGATGAGGGCGTTCGTCGGCGGGGTGGGCCGCCGCTCGGTCGACCGGTCGAGCCCGCCCAGGTAGGCCCAGAGGCGCGCCCGGCGTCGCGCGGCTTCTTCTTCGAGTTGCGCATCGGCGGGCTCGTCGGCGGCCGGCGCCGGGCGCAGTCCCCGCGCGATCTCCGGCGCGAAGATCTCGAGCAGATCGGTCTCGACGAGCAGCTCCATCGAGCGCTTCGCGGCGCCCGCGCGCAGCAAGCGATAGAACTCCTCCGAGACGCGCGCCTGCGCGCTCTTCGCGATCTCCGACCGGTGCTCCATCATGCGTCGGTACGTCTCCGGCTCGATCGTGAGGTCGCAGCGAGCCGCGAACTTCACGGCCCGCAGGATGCGGATCGGATCCTCGCGGAAGCGGATATCGGGATCGCCGATCGTGCGCACGATGCGCGCCTCGAGGTCGGCCATGCCGTTGACGTGGTCGATGACCTGCCCCGTCTTCGTGTCGTAGAAGAGGCCGTTGATCGTGAAGTCGCGCCGGCGGGCATCCTCCTCGGGCGTGCCGAACACGTTGTCGCGACGAATGAGCAGGTCGCCCGTCTCGGCCTCTCCGCCGCTCGCGTCATCGTCCTCGAGCTCGCGGGGGTTCGCGCGGAACGTCGAGGTCTCGATGATCTTGGGGCCGTAGAAGATGTGAGCGAGCCGAAAACGCCGGCCGATGATGCGGCAGTTCCTGAACAGGCGCTTGATCTCGTTCGGCGTCGCGCTCGTGACGACGTCGAAGTCCTTGGGCTTGCGCCCGAGGAGGAGGTCGCGCACGCAGCCACCGACGAGGTAAGCGAGGTGATCGTTGTCTCGGAGTCTCTGGACGACCTTGGCGGCGTCGGGATCGATCTGATCCGGCGCAATCTGCATGATGGGCTCTCTCTCTATTCGGACAGGGGCAAGGTCCCGTCGGGATCGTCTACTGCCTTGCCTCGCCTGGCAGGAACGACGGGCTTGGATTCGTGAAGGGGTCCGACGGGCCGCGCGGCGTGCCCCGTCGGGGGCGCTGCCGGCTTGGTCACGCGCGTCGTGATCGCGGCCGCCTCGTGATGCCTCGAGTGCGCCCGAACCGGCGCGGGTGGCGCGGGCGCCTCGACGGCCTCTGGCGGCGCGGCCTCTGCCGGAGGCGTCGGCGCCTCGGCTGCGGGCGGCGCGGCGACGGCGCCCACGGGCGCGGCTGCGCCCGGCGCGGCCGCGGGCTGTGGGACCTCGGCGGACGCCGCGGCCGCGGGGGCCGATGCGCCCGGGTTGTCCAGGCCGCTCGGTGCGGCGCCCGCGGAAGGAGGCGGCGTGGCGTGCACCTCCATCGGAGGATTCTCGGGCTTGTGCACGCGCACCCAGGCTATGGCCGCGACCACGAAGACCGAAACGACGGCGAGGAAGATCGCGCCGCGCGCGATGAGCTTGCCCCGGGGGTTTTCGGGCTCGTATTCGGGGTTGATCGTGGGATCGCTGTCGAAGAACTGCGCGTCGCCATGCGAGAAGCCAACGGCGCCAGGCTCGAGCACGAGTGCGTCCGACGCCGGCGGCCGCGCGATCGCGAGGACCTCGGCCCGTCGATTCTCGTCGATCGTCGCGGGGAGGTCAGGCAGGTGCAGGCTGTGACCGAGCAGCGTCCCCTTCATGCGATCGTCGACCGAGATGGGTAAGTTGGCCTGACCAGCGGCCGCGCTCAGCGCGTGACCGTGGGCCGTGCCGCGCGATCGAATGAGCTCGGCGGTCGCCGGCGGGAGGTCGACGGGCGTCGACACGGCGCCGATCGCGGGAATGCCTTCCTTGAGGGTGGGCTTCGAGGACCCCGATGTCGGCAACGTCGAGATGATGCCGAGCGGCTCGTCGAGCGATCGCAGCTTCTTGAGGCCCTCGGCGACCTTGTCTTCGTCGACCGCGGGCATCTGCGGTACCGGCGCCCCGATGATCGTCGACAAGGGCAAGCGGTCGGTGCTCCGCGTGGATGGCGTCTTGTCCTGCCGCCAGCTCGGGCCGGACTCGTCCATGGCAAGCTCGTGCTTGCCGGATTCGTCCTCGCCTATGCCTGAAAGGGTTTTCCCCGCCATTTGTCGATCGACCAGCCCGGATTTTAGCCAATATGGGCCAAAAGACCCAGCTATACTACATGTCGTTCCGGGCTGGATGGTGACTTTCGACCGTCGTCCCTGGACCGGGTCGGACCGGGATGCGCGTCTGTTTCGTCGTCAACAACGTCAGGACCCAGAAGGCGACGTATACGACGCTGTGCCTGGCTTTCGCCGGACACCGGCGCGGTCATGACGTCGCGTTCGCCTCGGTCGACGCCTTTTCCCAGGGCGAGGGCCCGGAGATCATCGCGGACGTCGTCCGCCCCAAGCCGGGCCGCTTGCGCGACGCGGCGGCGTACGCGCGCGCGCTGACCTCCTCGTCCGCGTCGCACGAGGACGCACGCCTGGCCGACTTCGACGTCGTCTTCCTGCGCAACAATCCGAACGCCGGAGCGAGCGACGGCGATCCCTTCAATCCGGCGCTCGACTTCGGCCGCCGGCTCAGGTCGCAGGGCGTGCTCGTCGTCAACGATCCGGACGGGCTGTCGCGCGCGGGCTCGAAGATGTACCTAGCAGGGTTCCCGGCGGAGCTGCGGCCGCGCACGCTCATCACGCGGTCGATCGACCGCGTGCGCGCGTTCCTGCGCGAGCTCGACGGGCCCGCCATCATCAAGCCCCTCGCCGGCTTTGGCGGGCAGAACGTCTTCTACGTCGCGCGCGGGCAGGCGGCCAACCTGCCGCAGATGATCTCGACCGTCCGGCGCGACGGCTACGTCATGGTGCAGGAGTTCCTGCCCGCGGTCGCCAAGGGTGACAAGCGCGTGCTGCTGCTGGGCGGCGCGCCCTTGCGCGTGGGCGAGACGGTCGCGGCGTACAAGCGCATGCGCCCGCGGGACGACATCCGCAACAACATGCACGTGGGCGGCGCGCGCCGTCGCGCCGACTTCTCCGAAACCGAGCAGCGCATCTGCGACCTCCTGCGCCCGCGCCTCACGGCAGACGGCCTCTACCTCGTGGGGGTCGACCTCGTGGGTGACAAGATCCTCGAGATCAACGTCTACGCCCCTGGGGGCATCCACAACATCAACGAGCTGTACGAGATTGACGTCGGCACCGCCGTCATCCGCGACCTCGAGCGGAAGGTCGAGCTGCGTGCGGTGTACCGCGATGGGATACCGTCGCACGTCTTTATGCGCACGTGACGGGGGCGCGGGGTTCGGGGGTGGCGCTCGCTCGCCCTGCGGGCTCGCATCGGGCCGCCGAGGCCTCCGCCCGGGTGCGACGCCCCAAGTACTG
>DATKFB010000376.1:0-5270 GCA_035544435.1 Polyangia bacterium | reverse complement strand
AAGCGATTGTCGACGGCCTCCGGCGATTCGTCGAATGGCTCCCCTTGCATCCGTGTCCGCAAGCGCTCGGGATAGATCCGCACGTCGACGAGCATCGAGAACTCGACCCGCGTGGAGTTGTACTCCACACCTATGTGCGTCACCTCGCCGAACGGGATGCCGCGAAAATCGACCGGAGCCCCGATGTTCAGGCCGCGGACCGACTGATGGAACACGAATCGGGAGTCCTCGCCCTCTCCCTCTGGCTGCTTCATCGCCTCCTCTCGGCTCCGAAACAAGACGAAGACATGGTCCGGCGGCGCGGGCGGGGCCTCGAGGTGGTCACCCAACGGCTCGAAGCTGATGCCACCGAGCACGATCGTCATGACGGACTCGGTCTCGATCCGAGCGCCGTTGGCGTCGACCGATCCGCGGATCCCGCTCGCGTCCCAGAAGCGCGTCGCAGTCGTGACGTAGCGATCGTAGGGCGCGCGAACGAACATACCGATCGAGGCCTTGCCGCCGTCTGCATCGAGCTCTGAGGAAGTGACCTGCCCGACATCCAAGTGGCGGAAGTAGATCGGGGTTCCGACCCTGAGCGCCCGATCCGTGCGCGCCACGAAGGCCCGGCCTGGTGTCCCAACTGTCACGATCGGGGGCGCGGCGAGGCCGTCGAAGCCGCTCCGTGGGCGGCGTGAGGTGCCCACGTCGAGCGCGATGAACGCGCCCGAGACGAGCGTCTCGAGACCCGACACCTCCCCGATGGTGACGTGCGGCTCTACGATCCAGAAGCGCGTGTCCTCGACCATCCACGCCTCGGCGCTGCGCGCGAGCTCGGCAGTCACCAGTACCTGCGAACGATCTCGAGAGAAACCGATCGCCCGGACCCCCCCTACTTCGACGTCTCGATACTTGATCTTCGTCTTGCCGGCGACGAGGCCGCGCGCGTCGCGAAAAGAGATCGTCACCGTCGGGCCACGCTTGCGGATCGCCTCAAGCGCGAGCCATGCCGCGATGAGCGCCGCGAGCAGCGGGATGGCCCAGATGAGATTCGCGGGTAAGCGCGCGCCGCGGACGACCACCGCCTCGGGCATGTCGAGCTCGTCTTTCACGTCTCACTCCTCCCCCTCGCCCAGATGAGCCGCGGATCGAAGGCGTGCGTCGCAAGGAGCGTGAGCACCACCACCGCGGAAAACGCGAGCGCTCCCGGCTCCACGGTCACGGTGGCCGCGCCTGGGAATCGAACCAACTTGCCGAGGACCGCCGCGACGAAGACGTCGACCATCGACCACCGTCCGATCCGCTCGATCAACTGGTGGAGGCGGGTCCGCTGCAGGCGCGCGCCGACCCAACGTCGTTGGACGGAGAACACCAAGAAGGTCATCGTCAGGAGCTTCGCGAGCGGGATGAGGATGCTCGCCGTCAGGATCACGAGCGCGAGTGGCCAGGCGCCGAGCCCCCAGAGCTGAACGACCCCGCTCAGGATCGTGTCGCGCTCCACGCCCAAGGGAGAGGCCGTCTCGAGCACAGGCAACACGTTCGCCGGCAGGTAGAGGATGCAAGCGGCGACGAGCAGTGCGAGCGCCCGCGACGGGCCCCGCGAGGCTGGTGGCGGCGCGGTCGTCATCCCAGGCGACGGGGGCGTCCAGGCCGCGACGCGCAGGTCGAGCGCGGTCGGCAACACGGGCCTGAGCGCTGCGAGCGCCAGGAGGGCCCCCAGCCCCCAGCCGACCTCGACATGCGCGAAGCGGCCGACGCGCGCGAGCGAGACGACCACTCCGACGAGGAGCACCTCGAGCATGCTCCAGCGGCGCACCTCTTCGAAGAGGCGCAGCACCTTCGCAAACCATGGCCCCGGAGCGCGACGGACGGCGCCGAGGAGGACCATCGCTAGGGCGATCTCGAACGCCGGCACCAAGACCCCGATCGTGAACACGAGCGCGGCGAGCGTGCCGAGATTCTCCGCACGCAGCGACGCTGCCATGCCGATGATCGTCGTGGACGTGCGGGTTCCACCCGCGTCGAGGGTGACCAGGGGCGCCACGAGCGCGACGCACAGCACGATCGCAGCCGTCACGGTCCATGCAAGGGCTCGTTCGCGTCCGCTCGGCGCCTGGCGGTAGAGCGCGGTTCGGCAGCGCGCGCAGCGTACGCGATCGCCTGGCAGCAGGGCCGGTTGTCGCTGCTCGAGGCCGCACTCTGGACAAGAGATGACGGGAGACATGGCACTCAGCGCCTGACCTCCGAGCAACCCGAGTGCCACTACCATCGGCGCGGATTCTCGTGCACTCGCGTTCCGGGCCGCCGCCGATGCGGCGGCACCCGCCGCGCGTGCGGCGGTCAGGCACGCGCGGGTGACGGGCGCAACTCGACAGCCGACGGCACGACACATGCACGAGCGTCGGGTGGAGGTCATGTACCCATGAATGCCGCTCGGGCTCTGCGTCTTGCGCTCGTGCTCGTCTTTGCGGCGCCCGCGTGCGCCACGAGCGAGACGACATCCACGACGTGGACCGATCCGAGCGCGGCGCCGGGCTCTCCCTACACCTACGCCGCTCCGCCCCCCCGTTACGGTCAGGTTCAATCGATTCAGGAAGTCGTGCGCCGCGTCGAGGGTCACCCCGCCGCCGGCGCGGCTGCGGGAGCCGTCATAGGCGGCCTTCTTTTCGGCGGGCACGGCGGGCAGGCGCTCGTCGGCGCCGCGGGCGGCGCGGCGGTAGGGGCCGCTGCGAGCCAGGGCTCATCGGAGAGCCGCACGTACCAGATCGTCGTGCGCTTTGACGACGGCGGGTACGCCACCTTCGTCTACGGCGGCTTCTCTCCGTTTCGCCTCGGTCAGCGTGTCGTCCTACTGCCTCAGGGTCTGTCGCCGGGCTGAGCGCGCCGGCTGCGTCGATCGGCGAGAGGAAGGTGGACAAGGTGGACGGCACGTTCGATGGCGCGACGGTATTTTCGGCGACCATGCGCCGAGAGCGCGACGAGCTCGGCGAGCAAATCACGGCTTGGTTCGCCGTGCACCCGCAGCTCGCGCCCGTCGATACGGTTGTCGCCTTCAGCTCCGACAACCGGTTTCACTGCCTCACGATTGTCGTGTTCTGGAAGCGGCTCACCTGACCGGGTGCCGACAATCCGGCGGGTCTGCCGGGGCCGCGGCATGCAGATCGGTCGCGCCGCGGCTGGTTCCCGCGCATTTCGGTGGTTTCACGGTCGCAACCGGTTGATATGTGTTGGCCTCTGAGTTGCTCAGGACACCAAGACGACCGCGCTGAAAGGAACTCATGGGCCGTATTCTTCTGGTCGACGACGATCCTTCGGTCCTGTTCGCCTTGTCCGAGATGCTCGCTTCGCGCGGCCATGACGTGGTGACGGCGAGCGACGGCGCCGAGGCATTGACGAGCATCGACGGCGGCGCCGCGTTCGGCGCCGTCGTGACCGACCTCGGAATGCCCGGCATGAGCGGCCTCGAGCTGCTCGAGAAGGTGCGCGCGCGCGACGCGGCGCTGCCGGTGATCGTCATTACCGCACAGGGCTCGGAGCGGGCCGCCGTCGACGCGATGAAGCGAGGCGCGTACGACTACCTCGCGAAGCCCTTCGATAACGACGAGGTGAGCTACAGCGTCGAGCGTGCCCTCGAGACGCGCGCGCTGCGGGTGGAGTCGCAGGCCAAGACGGTCGAGAAGGCGCTCGAAGCGTCGGGCGTCAGGATCGTCGGGCAGAGCCCTGCCTTGCTGCGCGCCGTCGAGACAGCCCGGCGCCTCGCGGACAAAGACGTCACAGTGCTGGTGCGCGGCGAGACCGGCACGGGAAAGGAGCTGTTCGGAACCTTGCTCCACGCGGCGAGCAAGCGTGCGCCGAAGGCTCTCGTCCGATTCAATTGCGCGGCGATTCCTGCGGACCTGGCCGAGGCACAGCTCTTCGGCTACGCGCGGGGCGCCTTCACCGGCGCCTCAGGCGCCCACGCGGGGTTCTTCGTGCAGGCGAAAGGGGGAAGCCTGGTCCTCGACGAGGTGGGCGAGCTCTCGCTGCCGATTCAGGCGAAGCTCCTGCGGGTGCTACAGGAGCGCGAGGTGCAACCGCTCGGGTCCACGCAAGTCGAGCACGTCGACGTGCGACTGGTGTCGAGCACACACCGCGATCTGCTGGCCGAGGTCAAGGCGGGACGTTTTCGCGAAGATCTCTACTACCGAATCGCCGTCGTCGAGCTGCACGTGCCGTCCCTTCGCGAGCGGCGCGAGGATATCCCGCTGCTCGCGCGCGAGTTCGCCCGCAAGTACTCGGAGCGCTTCGGGCTCCTCGAGGTCGCCGAGCTCTCCCCGGACCTCGTTGCCCTGCTCGTCGAGGCGCCCTGGCCTGGGAATGTACGCCAGCTCGAGAACGCCATCGCCCGGTGCGTCGCGCTCGCGACAGGGAAGGTCATCGGAGCGTCAGCCTTCGCGCTCTTGAGCTCGCCGCAAGCCGGCGATGGCCCCCCGACGCCAAGCGCAGCCGACGGCCCGTCGTACCGAGAGCAGATGGACGTCTTCGAGCGCAATCTCCTGGCGGCGACTCTTGCGGCGACGTCCGGCAATCAATCCGAGGCCGGGCGCAGGCTCGGGCTCTCGCGCGCGACGCTCTACGACCGCCTGCAGCGGCACGGCCTCCTGCCCGAGAACGCGAAGAAGGACTAGGGCGTCATGAGCACCGACACAACATGGTCCGAGCGCTGGTGCGGAGCTGGCACCCGTCCGCGGCACGAGCTGATGGCCTCAGTTCGGCTGTTGCGCGCGCGCCCTTGGGTGATGGCCCTGTCGGCCGCCGCCAACTTCGTCCTCTTGCGCCTCGCTGAATTCCCGACCCGGCGCTTCGTCCTCCTGCTCGCGATCTCAGCGCTGCCGCTCGCGCTGGCCATCTTCAACGGCGTCCAGGCGCGGACGCCGCGGAATGTCCGCGAGGGCTTGTGGCGCTCGCTCTTTGCGGCCGACGTCTTCGTGCCGGCGGTCGTCACCGTCACGGGCGGTCTGCGCAGCCCCTTCATGCCCGTGTTACTCGTGAACTTGATCGTCATGGTCGTGCTCTGGCGGCGACGCAAGGCCGTGCGCGGCCTGTTGATTGGCTTTGCAGTCGTCACCGCGCTCCTCGCCATCGCACCCGGCGTCGTCACGGGCCCGCTCGTGCCGCGGCCGTACTTCGAGATCATGACGGCGCTGAACGTCGTGAGCGCGCTCTACCTCGGCGTCCAGATCATGTCAGGAGTGAGCGACGGATTCGTTTCGGCGCAACAGTCGCTCTCGACGGTGCGCGAACGCGTCGTG
>DATKFB010000375.1:0-4031 GCA_035544435.1 Polyangia bacterium | reverse complement strand
CGGCGGCGGCTGGCCCGTGGCTCGCGATCGCGACCCAGAGCGCGCCGGGCGACACACTGCTCGTCGCGCAGGCGCCGGCCGTGGATACGAGCCGCGACGACGCCGAGCTGCACGTCTTCGCCGTGCCGACGTCCGCCTCTTCATCGACCGCGCCCCCGCTCGGGCCGGCCCTCGCCCGCATTCCGGGCGCCCTCGCGAATGGAGGCGCGCCCACCGTCGCCCTCGCCGCGTCGCGCTCCGGGCCGCACGCCGTCCTCGCGTGGCTCGATCCCGCCGCGGGCGGCGTCGACATCCTCGCCCTCTCCGCCGCGGGCCAGCCGCTCGGCGCGCCCGCGGTCATCGACAAGGCGCCCAGTTTCGCGTGCCTCGGGTTCGCGCCGGGCAAGGGCGCGCTGACGCTCGTCTATCATCGCTACGACGACGCTGCCGTTCACGTTCCGACGCTCGTCATCACGGAGCTCCTCGATTCGGGCGCTATCGACGAGTCGGTCGCGTTCGTCCTCGAGTCGCACGCCGCCCGTTGCCCCCAGATCACCCCCACGGACGCCGGCTACGCGATCGCCTTCCAGGACGTCGAGGGCTCCTGGCTTGGGACCTACGCCGGCGGCACGATGGCCCTCGCGCTCCATCCCTTCGCCGCCGCCGTGGTCTTCGGAGGCGCCGGCCTCCAGCCGCCCCTGGTCGGCCTGACTGGGGTGGGCGGCGACTTCGCCACGGTGCTCCAAGGGGCTCGGGGTGGCGAGCTCTGGCGTCTCAGCCCTTCCGGAGCGCGCCGCGGCGGTCGCCTGGCGCTCCCCTCGCTGCAGGGCGCCATCGGCGGCATTTCGACGCAACCAGATTCTGGAGGCATGACTGCCACCTACGCCGATTACACCTCGGTCGACGGGGGCCTCGACACCGCCGGACGGCGCTATTTTTTGGGCCTCGCCTGTCCTTAGTCGCGGCACCTCGCGCCTCTAGCCGCGCTGCGGTGCGCCGGCCGAACATGGAATAGAATCTCCGAAGATCCGGTTTTCACATCGGACGCTCTTTATGGCCCTATTCAAGAAACGCCCGGCGCCTTCGGATTTCGAGCGGGAGGCGCTCCCGCACCTGCCCGCCCTGTACGCGGCGGCGCTGCGCATGACCCGCCACGAGAAGGACGCCGAGGACCTCGTGCAGGACGCTCTGGTACGCGCCTACCGCTTCTTCGACACGTTCGAGGCGGGCACGAACTGCAAGGCCTGGCTGTTCCGCATCCTCACGAACGTGTTCTGCAACCGCTACCGCGAGCGGGAACGCGAGCACGAGATCATGAACGAGGCCGAGGCGTCGCCCGCGAACGTCGAGCAGTTCCTGGCGGGCGTCGGCGCTGACGCCGCCGACGCCGAGAGCGCGCTGCTCGGCCACATGGTGTCGGCCGACGTCGAAAAGGCGCTCGCGTCGCTGCCGTCCGACTTTCGCATGGCGGTCATCCTCGCTGACCTCGAGGACTTCTCCTACAAGGAGATCGCCGAGATCATGGACTGCCCGGCGGGCACCGTGATGAGCCGCCTCTACCGCGGCCGCAAGATGCTGCAACAGCTCCTTTACCAGTACGCCGTCGACCAGGGAATCATCAAACCGGGCTCGCACGCCGACGTGGCCCCGCCCGCGGGCCGCGCCTCGGCCGACGCGAACGCGCCCGTCGACATCGCGGCCTATCGGCGTCGACACCGGGGATCGGAGGGCGGAGGTTCATGAACTGCGCTGAAGCCGACGCCGTTTTGCCGGGGTATTGCGACGGCGAGCTCGCGGGCGTCGATCGCGAGCAGCTCGAGCGGCACCTGGCGTCGTGCGGGGCGTGCGCGTCGCGCAGCCGGTTGCAGGCGCGGTTCAAGGCGGCCGTGCGGGCCCACCTGCCCCGGCCTCCCGTGCCGCAGGCGCTGCGCGTGCGGCTAGGCGCGGTGCTGGGCGCGCGCGAGATCGCGCCGCGCCGCTGGCTGTGGGCGACGCATCCGCGGCTCGTGCCGGCGGCCGTCGCGGCGCTGTTGCTCATCGCGATCACCGGCACGGTGCGCCACTCGCAGTCGATGGTCCTGCAGCAGGCGCAGCGCAGCTACCAGGCCGAGCTCCCCATGGACATCGTCGGTTCGGATTGCCGGTCCATCGCGTCGTGGTTTCGCGGTCGGGTCGACTTCCCCGTGCCGCCGCCGGACGGCAGCTGTCAGGGCGGACGACTCGTCAACGTGCGCGAGCGGCCGGCGGCGTACATCATGACGCGCGGGCACGACGGCCACCGCGTCGCCTACCTCGTGTTCGACCCGCGCGACGAATCGATAGAGGCGCCCGATCGACGCTTCGTGAACGGCCGCGAGATTTACTTCGGCTCGGGCCCCGGCATCTCGACGGCCGCATACCACGACCGTGGCCTCGGCTACGTCGTGACGTCGGATCTCGACGAAGACTCTTTGACACGCCTCGTGACGGCCAATTTCGCGATGTCGTCTCATCAGGGACCCTGAGAGGGGCCCTGGCCCCCTCCGCTCGCTCGCGCGGCGAAGCTTCGCTCGGGGGAGTGGAGAGCGACTGAGAGGGCCCCAAGGCCCGCAGCGCTCGCTCCGGCGCCTGATTCCGCCGTATTTACGCGGAGGTTCTGGTAGTATGGCCGGCTTCTAGGAGAGGAGCCCGATGGCCGAGCGCATCCTGTTGTGCATCGAACCCGACAGCGCGACCGTGGACGTGATCCGTCGCGACCTCGGGCCCTACGGGTTCGCCGTCGAGAGCATTTCCAACGGGGACGACGCCATCGACTGGGCGCGCTCGAACCAGCCGGCGCTCATGATCCTTTCAGTCGAGCCGCGCAAGGTCGGTTACGCCATCTGCAACAAGATCAAGCGCAACCCCATCCTGCGCGACATTCCGCTCGTGCTCATCTCCTCCGAGGAGACGCTCGCGACGTTCGAACAGCACAGGAAGCTCAAATCGCGCGCCGACGAGTATTTGCTGAAGCCGCTCGACGGGGCGGAGCTCGTGGCCAAGGTGGACGCGCTCGTGGGCCTGGGCGCCAGGCAGCAGAGGACCGACGAGATGGACGTTCAGAACCTCGACGACGACGCCGACATCGTCATCGCCGACGACGAGGACATCGCCATCATCGGGAACATGGACGACGCGGAGTCCGAAGATGACGAGCGGCTCGCCGGGCTGCACACGGGCTCCTCGGGCCCGTCGGCCGTCGGCCCCGAGGTCACCCGCGAGACGCGCGTCTCGCCCGAGGGCGAGCCGGCCTCGCCGTTCGAGGGAGAGAAGTTCGATCCCGAGACGCAGGCGGCCTTCGCCGCGCTCGAGGCCGGCTCGCCGGAAGGACCCACGGCGGGCGGCGACATGGTCGATCTGCGGAACCTGTGGTCGGACGACGATCTGCCTTCGGCGCTCAACTGGGACCAGGCCACCGCGACGACCGCGGTGGGCAAGGACCAGGCGCTGCCCGAGGACGCGCGGCCGCCCGAGGACGACGCGACGATGATCAGCGACCCCGACGCTTACCGCACGGGCGAGACGCTCGGGCCCGAGCGCGTCGGCTCTGATGCGTACGCGACCGTCGACGCCATGGGCATCGAGCACATCGGCGCGCCGCCCGCGCCAGAGGACGTCGGCATCGACATCACGTCGATCGGCGATCTGGGGTTCAGTGACGCCGCGCTCGGCATCCCCGTGGCGCGGGACGACGCCCAGGTGCGCGAGCTCGAGGCGCGGGCCGCCGAGCTCGCGGCGCGCATTCACTCGCTCGAGGGCGAGCGCTACACGCTGCGCCGGGAGCTCGAGGAGGCGCGCGAGCGGTTCACGCAATCGGCGACCTTCTCGAAGGAGCGCGAGTTCCTCGGCCTGCGCGAGATCATCAACAAGAAAGAGAAGGATATCCTCGACCTTCGCGACGGCATGGACGCGAAGGAGCGGGAGATCCTCGACTACCGCGACAAGGTGCGCGAGCTCGACCGCGGGCGGCGCGACCTGGAGGAGAAGACGCTCGGCTTCGAGAGGAGCCTCGTCGCGGCCAACGAGAAGGTCGC
>DATKFB010000374.1:0-2762 GCA_035544435.1 Polyangia bacterium | reverse complement strand
CGCGCTCGAGAGCGCCATCGCGGCGCTCACGAAGCGCGGCTGCGTCGCCATCCTCACGGGCCTTCGCCAGCAACCCGCCGAGCTGCTCGAGCGCGCCGGGTTCCGCCACAGACCGTGGCGCCTCATGCTGCGGCCCGACCTCGCGTCGGCCATCGCTACCGCGGAGGAGCTCGTGAGCGCGAGCCCACGCAAGGCGGAGCCGCTCACCGAGATAGACGCGCGCCCACCAGGCGCGGGCGACGCGCCCGTCAGTTGACCCGGCCGCGCGAGCCGAGGACGGCCTGCACCCGGCGCGCGAGCTCGTCGACGTCGCCGTCAGAGCCGGGTGCGTAGCTCAGATCGCACATGAGGGGCCGAACGATCGGACAGGGCGCGGTCTGAACTTCGGCTATACCGGTCCCCCCAATCGTACTTCCCGTGTTGGCAGACATCGAAGTCAGCCCAAATGAGGCGCTATTGCACATCATCGGGACGTGCTCGTCTGCGCAGTTGGCGTCGGGTGACAGCGCCTCGATCGTGACATGACACAGTCCCGTGGTACCCGCTTCCTGGCTGAGGGTCACGCCCACGCCAGCACCCGTTCTCAGAAACGAGTCGTAAGGACCGGACATCCGCGCCGAGAAGAACATGGAGAGGTTGCGCGGCGTCGGCAGCTGAATGAAGCCCGACCGCGAGAACACGTCCGTGACCGCGTCAGCGCATTCGTGCACGGTGGCCCTCGTCGCGACTTGCGCCCGGTGCGGCGTCGTCGAGTAACAGCCTGCACCCATTCCGAGCCAGCCCAGCGCGAGGAGCGCGAGCATTCGGGCGCCGAACTTCGGAGACGCCATACGAATCACTTGCTCTCATGATAGCAGCCTGCGCCCGAAACGCGATGTCGTTCGTGGGCCTACGGCGCCCCCAGATGCTCTCCTTTCAGCTATAAGTGGGCCGCCATGCTGGTCCACGGGTTCGCGATCGCCACGGCGGTCGCGACTTATCTGCTCATCCTCATCGGGGGCCTCGTTCACGGGACGGGGTCGAGCCTGGCGTGCCCGGACTGGCCGACGTGCTACGGCACGCTCATGCCCCGCATGGAGGGCGGCGTTCTCGTCGAGCACAGCCACCGCCTGGCCGCGGGCACGGTGGTCATCTTGACGCTGGCGCTCGCCGTCATGCTGACGCGCAGCGCGACGCCCGAGCATCGACGCCTGCGCCCGTTCGGCTGGCTGGCCGTCGGCCTCGTTTTCGCGCAGGCGCTCCTCGGCGGCATCACGGTGATCCTGCGGCTGCCCACGCCGATCTCGACGGCGCACACGGCGACGTCGCTGCTGTTTTTCCTCACGGTCCTCTACGTCGCGGCGCGCTCGCGGCCAGCCTCGGCCTTTGCGCCGCCGCGCGCGTCGCTCTCGGGGCGCGCCACGGCCCTCGCGATCATCTCGGCAGTCGCGGTTTATTTTCAGATGGTGCTGGGTGGGCTCGTGCGCCACTCGGGCGCGGCGCTCGCGTGCACGGACGTGCCGCTCTGCCGCGGCGTCCTCTGGCCCGACGCGCACCCGACCGTGCTCATTCAGGCCCTCCACCGCCTGAACGCGCTCGTCGTCGCGTCGCTCGTCGTTGCGTCGGCGATCGTGACGTGGCGCGAGTCGCGCGGCCGCCGCGACCTGCGCGCCGTGAGTGTGCTGGCCGCGCTGGGCCCGCTCTTCGTCGTCGTTCAGATCGCGCTGGGCGTGCGCGCCGTGCAGACGTTCCTCGACCTCGCGACCGTCGAGGCGCACCTGTCGGTCGCCACGGCGCTGCTCGCGACGCAGGTGCTCGTCGTGCTGCGCGGTCGCCCGGACGCCGTTCCGGCGCGCTGGCGGACGATCTGGATCGCCGACGTCGTGCGGCTCGCCAAGCCCCGCATTACGGGCCTCGTCATCGTGACCTTTCTGGGCGGCCTCTGGCTCGCGCCGGGCGCCATCGAGCGCTGGCGCGCGCTCATGACGCTCGTCGGCACAGTGCTGCTCGTCGCGGGCGCGAACGCGTTCAACATGATCATGGAGCGCGACGTCGACCCCCTCATGGAGCGGACGCGCGATCGGCCGCTTCCGCGCGGCGCCGTTTCGCCCGAGCTCGCGCTCGTGTTCGGCGCGGCGCTCTCGTGCGCGGCGCTGCCGCTGATTTTTCTCGGGGGCAACCTGCTCACGGGGCTCCTCGGGTTCCTGGCGCTCGGGTCGTACGTCGGCGTTTACACGCCCATGAAGCGCCACTCGGGCGCGGCCCTGTTCGTGGGCGCGATCCCGGGCGCGATCCCGCCGCTCATGGGCTGGACGGTCGTCACCGGGCGCCTCGATCTCCCGGGCCTCGTGCTGTTCGCGATCCTGTTCCTCTGGCAGATTCCCCATTTCCTGGCCATCGCGATCTACCGCGCCGCCGACTACGCGCGCGCGGGCTTCAAGGTCCTGCCCTCGGGGATCTCTGAGCGCGCGACGCGCGTGACGATCGTCGGCTTCTCGATCGTGCTCGTCGCCGCGACGATCCTGCTCGAGCCGCTGCGCGTCGCGGGGCCGCGCTACATGCTCGCGGCGACGCTGCTCGGGGCCGTGCTCATCGGCTGGGCCGCGGCGGGCTTCCGGCGCACGGCCGCCGGCGCGTGGGCGCGCTCGCTGTTCCTGTTTTCGATCGTCTACCTGACGTTGCTCTTCGTGGCGCTCGCCATGGATCGGACGGTCGCGTGACGGCCGCGGCCTCCGAGGCGGCGACGAGGAGCGGCCGCGCGCCCGCTCCCGCGTCGACGACGG
>DATKFB010000373.1:0-3979 GCA_035544435.1 Polyangia bacterium | reverse complement strand
GCGCACGCGGTCGACGCCCAGCTTGGCGGCCCCCGTCTTGAAGAACGGTTCGAGCCACGCCTCGTCGAACGCGACCGCCTTGCCCACCTCGCGCGCCACGGGCGCCGGCGGCCCGACCGGCTCCTCCGTCTCGTCGTCCTGCCCCAGCGCCCGGTGCCCAACGGTCAACAGCAACGGAGCGATCAGGAACGATCTGACGAAGGGGCGCACTCTAAAAGGGTACGGCGCTTCACCACCCAAGCAAGAAATCGCCTCTCGCGAGGCCTCCTCACTTCGGCTTGTGAACCGTGACCTGGTTGCGGCCGCCGTGCTTCGACTTGTATAGGGCCTGATCGGCCAGGCTGACGAGCTCGGCGGCGTCCTTGACGGCGGGATCGGGCAGGCCCGCGACGCCCACGCTGATCGTGAGCGGGATGTGGGTGCCCTCGAAGACGAACTTGTTCTGCGCCACCGCCTTGCGCATGCGCTCGGCGACGATCTGCCCCTGCATGACGTCGGAGCCGCGGCAGATGACGCCGAACTCCTCGCCACCGTAGCGCGCGAAGACGTCCTCGGCGCGCAGCGCGCCCGTGAGCAGCGCCGCGATCTCCGAGAGCACGTGGTCGCCCGCCTGGTGGCCGTAGGTGTCGTTGACCTTCTTGAAGTGGTCGATGTCGAAGAGGACGAGCGTGAGCGGCGCGACGTGCCGGATCGCGAACGTGAACTCGCTCTCGAGCCGGTCGGTGAAGTACTTCTTGTTGAAGGCCTTCGTGAGCCCGTCGCGCAGGGCGGACTCGTACATCTGCTTCTGGAAGATCTCGTCGAGGTTGTCGTGGTACGTGAACTTCAGGATCGTCGTCGACCCGACCAGGATCTTGTCGCCGTCGACGAGCTCCTTGTTGGCCTCGACCTTGAGCCCGTTGCAGTACGTGCCGTTCGTCGAGCCGAGATCCTGGAGCACGATCCGGTCGTTGACGATCACGAGCTGCGCGTGCTCGCGCGAGATGCCGTCGTCGAGGAGGCGAATCTGCGCTTTCTGGCCGCGCCCGATGATCGTCTTCTCGCCATCGATCTTATACATCTCGCCCACGCTCGCGCCCGCCAAGACCACGAGATAGGCGCGGTCCCGCTTGCCACCCTCGGGCGCCAGAGGCGCCTCGAACATCCTTGTGCTCTCGTCTGCCGGAGGCATCCCAAGAACCATGTTAACACGGCCTTAACGTGCCCGCGCGCCTCTCGTGGCCCTCAGCCGTCAGTCGTTTGTTGGGGCGGTGGGGCGCTTGAGGAGCCGCCGGGCGAATTCCGCCAGCCGTTCGGCGCGCGCGCCGAGCGGCGCCAGAAATCTGACTGCCTCCGCCACCAGGGCTTCGAGCCGCGCGCGTGCGGCCTCTGCGTGGGCCGGGTGATCGGCGTCGTCCAGATCGTCGGCGTGCTGGAAGGCCACGCCGAAGCGCTCCCCGAAGCCCGCGAGGGCCGCGAGCTCGGTCTCTGGGGCGCCCCCGACGGCGCCTCCGATCTCGACGGCCGCGCGGAAGAGCGCCGCGGTCTTCTCGGCGTGCAGCAGCTCCAGCGTCGCGAGGTCGGCCGGTGTGGGCTCTCGCAGATCGCGGGCCTGTCCTCGCACCATGCCTCGCGCGCCGGCGCCGCGTGAGAGGGCCCCCGCCGCCGCGAGGAACGCCGCCGGTCGCCCAGCGGCCGTCCCGGCCTCGGCCAGCCACTCGAACGCTAACGTCAGAAGCGCGTCGCCGGCCAGGATCGCGGTGGCCTCGTCGAAGGCCTTGTGGTTGCTGGGGCGGCCCCGGCGGAAATCGTCGTCGTCCATGGCGGGCAGGTCGTCATGGATGAGCGAGTAGCAGTGGACGAGCTCCACGGCGCAGCAGGCGACGACGACGTTCGAATCGAGGGGCGCGCCGTTCATTTGTGTCTCGGCGGCCGCGAGCGCGAGCAGCGGACGCAGGCGCTTGCCGGGCGCGAGCAAGGAGTAACGCATCGCCTCGACGAGCCGCCCGGGATCGCCGTCCGGCGGCGGGGGCAGGCGCGCGTCGAGCACGCGCTCGATCTCCTCGCGGCGCGCGCTCACCCAGGCGTCGAGCGCGGCCGCCGGCGTCGTCGCCGATGCGGAGGTCGACGTCGACGGCGTCGTCGACATGGACATGGACGCGGGACCCCTCACTCTTCGGGCATCTCGAAGGGGGCGGTGGCCGGGGGCCCGGCGCCGCCCGCGCCCAGCAGCATCTCGACCCTCTTCTCCGCGCCGTCGAGGATGAGGGCGCCGCGCTTGCACAGCTCCATGCCCTCTTCGAACGCCTTGAGGCTCTCCTCCAGCGGAAGGTTCCCGCCCTCGAGCCGCTCGACGAGCGCGCGCAGCCGACCCAGGAGATCCTCGAAGCGCTCGGGCGCCGGCGCGTCGCCGCCCGCCTCGGACGAGGTCCCGGAACGCGTGCTCGCCATGGCAGCCTTCTACGACTCCCCGCGGTCCTTTTCAATCTCGTATCCCTGCTAAGATGCGGTGTTCAACATGGCCATCGAGACCCCACCGCCCGAGCTGGGCGCGCCATGCCCCGACTTCAGGTTGCCGGCCGTCGACGGACGCGCGTACGCGCGCGACGATTTCGCCTCGGCGCCCGTGCTCGTCGTGATGTTCATCTGCAACCACTGCCCGTACGTCAAGGCGGTCGAGGATCGGCTCATCCGGATCGGGCGCGAGTACGGTCCGCGCGGCGTGCAGCTCGTGGGGATCTGCTCGAACGACGCCGAGACGTACCCGGACGACGCCTTCGACCAGCTCGCGGCGCGCTGGCGCGCGCGCGGCTACGGCTTCCCGTACTTGCACGACGAGCCGCAGACGGTCGCGCGCGCGTTCGGCGCCGTCTGCACGCCCGACATCTTCGTCTACGACCGCGACCGCCGTCTGGCCTACCGCGGGCGCATCGACGATTCGTGGAAGGACGAGAGCAAGGTGACCCGGCGCGAGCTCGCGACCGCTCTGGACGCGCTGCTCGAGGGCGGCAAGCCGGGGGTCGCGCAGCGGCCCTCGATGGGGTGCTCGATCAAATGGCGGAGCGAGGTCGCGTGACCCCCGGCGCGCGTGCGGTCAAGAGCGAGGTCGGTCGCAGCAAGGACGCCAAGGCGCCCTGGCGCGACTACCTGCGCAAGAAGGGGCTCAAGACGACGCAGCAGCGCGAGGCCATCGTCGACGCCTTCCTGCGCAGCTCCGGCCACGTCAACCTCGAGGACCTCCTTTCGAACGCCCGCCGCAAGCAGCCCAGCGTCGGCCTCGCGACCGTCTATCGAACCGTGAAGCTGCTCGAGGAGGCCGGCATCGCGGCGGCGCGCCACTTCGGCCCGGGCCAGACGCTGTACGAGGTCTCGGAGGGCCGCGCGCACCACGACCACCTCATCTGCGAGAGCTGCGGGTTCATCACGGAGTTCGAGAACGACGAGATCGAGCACCTCCAGGACGCGGCGGCGCGCCGGGTCGGGTTCAACGTCATCCGCCACCGGCACGAGCTCTTCGGCCTCTGCGAAAAGGCCCGTGGCATCGCCAACGGAAGATGCCCCGGCGAAGAAGCCGGTCGCCGCCCGAAGCGTTAGGAGGGTACGGGAGGGGGAGGCCCACCCTCAACCCCTCCCGTTTAGATCAACCTCAAACCCCGTTCGCGAGACACTGCAGGGCGAGCACCGTGATGTTGTCGGTGCCGCCGGCCTGGTTGGCGGCGTCGACGAGGCCGGAGACGGCGGCCTCAAGGTTGCCGGCGCCGCGCACGACCTCGAGCAGCTTCGGATCCTCGACCATCCCCGACAGCCCATCCGAGCAGAGGATGAAGATATCCTGGTCGTGGATGTCGTGGGCGAGCACGTCCACTTGCACGGTGTCGCGCATGCCGAGCGCGCGCGTGATGACGTTCTTGTGCGGGAACTTGCGCTGCTCGTCCTCGGACATGTTCGGCTTGGCGTCCTTGTAGTCCTCGAGCAGCGAGTGGTCGCGCGTCATCTGGAG